>NZ_JBFXHE010000079.1:0-13998 GCF_050177295.1 Desulfobacter sp. | reverse complement strand
AACCGGTTAACAGCAAATGCTGGCTGCCCGGTATCATGAGCCGTAAAAAACAGATCATCCCCTTCCTGGAAAAAGTATTCGGTTAATTAAGTAATTCAAGGGCTTTTGGTGTTTTGCCAAAAGCCCTGCCCTTTTCCCCAAGCAGTATCTCCACCCGTCACGGGGCAATAAATGGAAACATATCAGATAATATTAATTCCCTTTATTCCGTTCTCATGGTGGCGGTTGAAGAAAGCGTGAGGGTGTTTGCAAGGCCTGGGATAAAATTGGGGATCATCAAGAAAGTATAAGGGTAAGACACTGTGACGGATGAAAAATCGCCACTCTCCGCACCTGGGTTAGGGGAAATTATTGGCTCAGTTGACCCGGCCCCACCAAGAGAAATTAGCATAGAACTTTTTGTTTCTGCATCAAAACCCAAAAAATTATGTACAGCATCTTCAAAATTCTGATTGGTAGGTAAAATATTATCACCGCCTTCCGGGGGTAAGTTATACATTACGCAAGCTCTGGCAGCCTCCCTGGCAGCATGCGTGACCAGCGCCTTGTCGTACAAAATGACGGCAAACTCTATTATCCCGAAAAGCAACGTAATAAACAGGGGAAAGACCAAAGCAAATTCCACGGCAGTAGCCCCTTTTTCGTTTCTTAACATTTTATCTTCTCCTTTGGCTTGCTCGTTTTTTATTTGCCTCAAGATACCACGCCGACAAGCCGGCAATCATAATAATAAATTCTTGCCTGATTATTTTTTCCCGTCAATTTTTTGTCCTCGGATGTCGGAAAGCCTGGGCAGGGGGTTATGTCGTCCTGCTGTCTTCCCCATGCCCCCCCCCGGGAAGGGGGGGAACAATGAATCCCATTTCAAAGCTATTGAATTAAGTGCCTCGTTTCACGGTACTCTAAATGAATTTTCTTATCGCATGATGAGATGACAATGCTGTCAACCGGATTTACCATCCTTGCGGAAACATAAATATTGTCGTACCTGTCGTACCCCGGCGCATACGCGTAGGTTCCAACAACAACGACAGACGCTTTATGTACGGCGCTGATCTCCTTTATATTTCGGCTCAGAAGAAATTCTCCCTTGTCCTCGGGATCCACAAAAATAGAACTATGCCGGAGTTTAATTTCAACAACTTTATACCCCTTCTGAGCAAGCCTTGAGCCGACTTGTTCGGCCATGATCCGACCAAATGCTGAAGACTTTGTCAAGTCACTGACATCAACAAAACTGGCAACAACAATGGGGGCATCCTGGGAAATGGGCTGCCTCAAATTATTTTCAAGTTTATTCACGATATCATAACTGGCAGAAACAATATCGACATTCCAGGAAGCCCCGGCAGTTGACACCTGCTTGGACGGAGAATAGCAGCCCAAAAAGATTATAGGCATAAGAATCAAAATAAAAAGATTGTGTACGTTCATTATACTGTCCTCCACGCTATTGGTTTACAACAAAGAAAATTTTACCAGGCAGTGACATCTCCTCACGTCCTTCAAAATCCGGAATATTTGCATATTGCTCGGCGTCCTCGGAGTTGATGTAATATACACCAGACTGTCTAGCCAGAAGTGAGCCATCATGCGAGATGGTGATTGCCAAATTTATTTCCGACTTGGGTGCCATCCTTTCAAACAGATATTCTCCACCTTGATCAAGCGCATCAATAACGGCACCTGCCACGATAGTGGCACCAAAAGCGGATGTTTCGCTACAGAGCTTATAAACACCATATCCAATAGCGGCGAGAGCAGTATATGTTCCAGGGACCTTGTTCATCGTCCTGTCCGCTTTATACTCTATTTTTTGAACAGACCATCTCAGTGTCAGTGCCCCCTCCTGGCTGTACGCAATCGGATATCCAAGGACGATTAATTCATTTACCAGGCTTTGCCTGAAAGTTTTTCCGAATACAGACCGGTCATTCGTCTGGATGTATATAGAAGGCTTGGTTGGGGCCGTATTTACCTGCTCTAATGCTCTAACTTCACGTTCCATGATATAGCCACTGCCTACCTTATTTATTGTGTTGCCCTCCAGGAACAGGCCCAGTTGCTTGGAAAAATCTTTAGCAAGGATTTCCCAGTGATGAGTGGCTTCAAGTCTTTTTTGAAAAGAAAATGGGTTCTCTACCACTTTAGGGGCTTGCGAACAACTAAATAAACAGAAACTAAAAGAACTTAACAGAATAATGATAGAACTGAGTTTTTTCATCACAAATTCCTTTATAACTAATTTCAAGTAAATTATTTTCATGACCGTTAGTCCGTCATGGCTTTCTGGGTCAGCTGCAAATTATTGTATGCCTTCTCATAGAATACGGGATTTATAAAAAGCGCCTTTTCAAATGCGGCAACAGCATCTTCATATCTCCTGTTCAGTAAATATTCATACCCGATGTTATTATAGGCAGCGGCCTCGTCAGCCGTCCCCAGAAAAGTGGTAAGGGCCTTGTCATATTCGCCGATGCGGCAATATGAAAGCGCCAGGTTGTTCAGTATCCGTTTGTGTGTTCCCTTTTTTTGTACCGCTTTGCTCAGCAGGATTACCGCCTGCCCATAATCCCCGGCCAGATAGTATGAAACCGCCAGATTGTTAACAAGGTCAATATTGTCAGGCTTGAGTGCCAGGGCTCGAGTGTAGTGCGCAATTGAGGCGGAGAACTCTTTTCGATGCCCGGCAAGCAGCCCCAGATAGCTGTGGGATTTCCAAAGGCCGGGATCTATTTTTACGGCACGGGTAAAGGCGGCTTGTGCGTCATCCGGTTTTTCCAGTCCAAAACAACATTGGCCGATCCCTTCAAAGGCCCGAGCGTTTTCAGGGTCTATTTCCAAAATTCGCTTAAATTTAAGAGAAGCTGCAGAGTACAGGCCCTTGTCCAGGAGCAGCAGGGCCTGGGAGAAAAGTAACCGGGTATTATCGGGATCTGCTTCCAGCGCCCTGGCATAATTAATAAAGGCGCTTCCCGTATCATTGTTGCGTAGAAACTGATCTGCACGCTTTGCGTATTCATCGGCAGTGAGTTCCGGCACCACATCAGGCTCAGCCTTAACCTCTTTAAACTTCATCTGCGCGTCAATGACCTTTTGCAGGTCAACCTGGTTTCGAGACCACGGGCCGGAATCGTTTTTCAGACTGCTGCAACCGGTAACCGAAATGACCATGAAAATAATAACTACATATTGTTTTGAATGAAAACCGCTGAACATAGAGACCCGCCTTATTGTAAAATTTGCCGATTAGGAATCATATCCCGCCCAAGGACCAACTTTACATGCAGCTTGGCGGAAGACAGGGCGCCCACCTTTGTAACGTCCTGGCGGCCGGGGATGAGCGTTGAGAGCAGGTAAGCCTCCTGCAGATAACCGTCCCGGTAATAAATTTGGGTTTTGGGCATGTTGAAACGCGACGCGTTTGATATTCTCCTGACGACCAGTCCATTTCTTTTCAGATAACCGGCAGTGCACCGCGCCATGCCCTGAACACCGTTGCCATTGGCCACGTCAATGCCGGCAATCCGCCTGTCACTCTGTTTTATCACCTGCTGCCCGCCCGTTTGCCCTGGGACTTGCCCTGGGACTTGCCCTGGGACTTGCCCTGAATTTGCCGGTTGGTGTTCCGGAGATTGGGACAACGCCCGGGGGGCAATATCTCTTGGTTTGATGGCATAAATTTTTTCACCCCCGTTCTTCTGCGCCGGCACATTCCTGGTGTATCCGGCACGGGCCATTGCCAGATTATTTTTAATCCTGGCTTGATCGTCTAACGCAGCCGCCTTTTCGAAACTAGCAACAGCCGCCTTAAAATTTTCCTGGCAAAGATAGGAATAGCCAAGATTATTATAGAGATAGGCACCTTCTGGGGTCAGGGAAATCGCTTTGCGGTATGCCGTTTCCGCGTTATCATATTCATGCAGGGCATCATAGGCGACACCCAGGGCATTATATGCATTTACGTATTCAGGATCGGCATCCACCGCCTTGCCGAATTCAATGACCGCCTTGCCGTGCTGCCCCCGCTGCTGGTAAAATCGCCCCAGTCTGTAGTGGGCCACGGCAAGGTCTTTTACCGGACGGACGTTGCGCCAGAAATGGGGCAACATAGACGAGTTAACCATAGAAGACTTAAAAAATTTGGCGCCGCAGCCGGACAACACGACCAGGAAAACCACCAAAACCAACAGGAACACCGCCGCAAAATTCTCTCTTTTGCTCACCATTATTTACCCCATACCTGTATAATTTCCCTGAATATTTTAATGCCGGCAGGACCAAGTATCACGGCAAAGAGTGACGGCAATATAAATAAGATCATCGGGATGGTCAGCTTGACCGGAATCTTTGCGGCCTGCTCCTCCAGCCGGTTGAAATACTTGAGCCGCATATCCTCGGCATTGACCCTGAGCGCCATGGTAATGCCGGTACCGAATTTTTCCGCCTGCACCAGAAGACTGACAAGATTGTGAACATCCCCAATATCCACCCGCCGTGCCAGGTTCATCCAGCACTCTTTTCTGGACCGGCCTGTTTTGACCTCCAGGCCCAGGATATGGAATTCGGTGGCTAACGCCGCACAGCTATGGGTAAACTCTTTGGAAACCCTGCTGATGGCCGCATCAAGTCCCATTCCTGCTTCCACGCAAACCACGAGAATATCCATGGCCTCGGGAAAGGCCTTCATCAGGACATCCTTTCGTTTTATAATCTTGTTTTTTAACCACAAATAGGGGCCAAAAAATCCCACCCCGGCCAAGCCAAGGGCAATGAGACTGTACTTCTGGGTCAATTCATGGTTGCTGAGTAACAGCCCGACGATAAAGCCCGCAGGAAAAAGGATGACCAGAAAAACCGTAACCATCCAGTAGCGCCTGACACCGGTTGAACTGTAAATACCGGCCTTGGCAAAAGGAAAATTTTCCTCTTTTGTATGATAAATAATCCGGTCGTATTTTTTTATATTTTTGCCGCGCTCTTTTTTTGCCTTTTTTGACTTGAAATCATCCAGGTCTTCCCTGGGGCTCCCGCTGAACTTTACGGCACGCTTCAACAGTTCCTGATTCCTGCTTTTTTCGTTTAAGTGTGCCAGCAGCAGCCAGCTTGCCAGAAAAACCGAGACAAAAACCAGGGATATAAACATATAGGGACTCATCTGGATATCTCCTATACCTCAATATTGACAATCCTGCTCATGACAAAAATTCCTATGCCCATCAGCAGCAGGGCTCCGCCTATGATATAGGGGCCAAGAGGATCTGTGACCAGGACCTTTAAATAATCTTTATTGGATATATAAATAAAGAATGCAACCAGGAACGGTACGCAGATCAGAACAATGGCCGACAATCTGCCCTCAGCGGTAATGGTACGGATTTTTTCTTTAAATCTGAATTTTTTCCGAATATTATCCGCGACATTCTCCATGATCTCCCCCAGGTTGCCGCCGGTTTGACGCTGGATAATGACTGCAACGGCAAAATAATTGATGTCCGAATGGTCCATTCTGGCGGAAAAACGCTTTAAAACGTCATCAACCCCCCTGCCGAAGTTGATCTCCTCGACGATGCGGGTAAATTCATCACTTACGGGTGAGGGCATTTCATCCGCAACCATTTTAAAACTGGCAATCAGGGCGTGCCCCGCCTTCATTGATCGGGTCATCAGGGCCAGGGTGTCGGGAAAAAGCGAGATGAATTTCTGTAACCGTCTCTTTTTCATGAACGAAATATAAAACCAGGGCATCAGTGCGGCGATAAGACCCACCGGCAGGATAACGATAATGTGGTTGCCAATGTAAAGAAAGGCGGCAAGGGCGACAACAGCACCCATGGAGAGCGACAGCAGCAGAAAAACCCCAACCAGCATGTTAACGCCGCTTTGGGCAATAAAATTGTCCAGCCCATGGCAGAAGGGCAGGCGCACAAGGAGTTGATCAAGGGCCGGAATTTCACTCATCTTTTTGGCGTAGAGCAGATCCGGGGGTTTGGCTTTATCATCTTCCCGGGAGATATATTTTTCAAACACCTGGCGGGCGGATCGCGTCTTGTCCCTGCCAAAAACAGCGTAACCCAGCTCAAAAAACAACAGAACCGAAAAGAATATTGCAAGGATGAGGATAATTGTCATATACGTTGCTCCAAGGCGTTTGTTTTGTATTCAGTCTCTATCGTTCGTCGGCATCTACGCACATAATCAGTCCACCTCAAAAATTCCGGGAGACAATTCAATGCCCATGGCAATCAGCTTATCCATGAACTTGGGACGAATTCCCCGGGTCTTGAATGCGCCGATGACCACGCCGTCCTGGCCGATGCCCCTTTGGTCAAAACCGAAGATCTCCTGCATGGTGATGACCTCGCCCTCCATACCGGTAATCTCCTGGAGGCTGATCACCTTTCTGGAACCATCCACCAGCCGGTCCGCGTGAACCACCACATCTATGGCCGAAGAGATGTATTTTTTGATATAGTAACTGGGCAGGTTAAATCCTGCCATGTTGACCATGGTTTCCAGGCGCATAAGAGAATCCACCGCCGAATTGGCATGGACCGTGGTTAAAGAGCCGTCATGGCCGGTATTCATAGCCTGGAGCATATCAACAGCCTCGGCCCCGCGCACCTCACCGACAACAATGCGGTCCGGACGCATACGGAGGGAATTGATCAGCAGGTGCTGCTGGGTGATCTGCCCCTTGCCTTCGATGTTGGCCGGCCGGGTTTCCAGGCGGACCACATGATCCTGGCGCAACTGCAGTTCGGCGGAGTCCTCAATGGTGACAATACGCTCATTGCTGGAGATAAAGCCGGAAAGAATGTTCAGCAGCGTGGTTTTACCCGACCCTGTGCCGCCGGAAATCAAAACATTGAGCCTGGCCTTGACAATGGCCATAAGCAGTTCACCGATCTGCGGGGTCAGGGTTTTGAGCACGATGAGATCTTCCAGCTTGAGCGGGTCAACCGCAAACCGGCGGATGGAGACAGACGGTCCGTCCAGGGCCAAAGGGGGGATAATGGCGTTCACCCTGGATCCGTCGGCCAGCCTGGCATCCACCATGGGATTCATTTCGTCAATCCTGCGGCCCACAGCGGAAACAATTCGTTCGATAATCCGCATGAGGTGATCGTCATCCTGGAACCTGATCCTGGTCAGCTCCAGTTTCCCGTATCTTTCAACATAAACCTGCTTGTATGAATTGACCAGGATATCGGAAATAGTGGGATCCTTGAGCAGGGGCTCCAGGGGGCCTAGGCCCACCACCTCATCAAATATCTCATTGATGAGAATTTCCCGCTCCCTGAGGTTAATGGGAACGCCACCCCGATCATGGGTCAGCAGTTTATCGGTGATTTGGGATATTTCATCTTTGAGAACCCCTTCATTAATATCTTCAAGCAGGGAAAGATTGATGGTCTTTGCCAGTTTCTCATGGATATTGTTTTTTAAATCAAAAAATTCATCCGATGAACAGAAGTCCCGGGAGTTATTTTGATACGTATCCCTGAAACCATGAATGGTGTTTCGTGATTTTTCCAATTGCGCCAAACGCGATTGCAAATCAAGCATGATCATCCTTTCTTCTTACCAGAGCCAGCGCCTGCGCTTTTTGCTGCGGCCGGGCGGCTGCCCGTCCAGATAAGCGGCCAGTTCAATATATTCCTTGCAGATTTTTGCCTTGGGCGCTGCATCGAAAATGACTCTGCCCTCGTTAATGGCTTTCATGGTGTTGGCATAATCGTTTGAAATAGAAAAATAAATTTTCTTGTCGGAGATGCGCTCCGCCTCCTGGGTAGTGACATAATTCTTTTTGTCAAATCTGTTGATAATGAATTTAATTTTTTCCGGATCAACCCGGGCGTTGGACATCAGGGCGTCATTAATGCGTTTGACATTGACCAGGCACTGAAGATTGAGAATGGATACCATGAAAATTTCATCTGATATGCCGAAAAGCTTAAAACAGGTTTCATTGATCTGCACCCCTGTATCAATGACAATATAATCAAAGGTCGAACGCATGGCGCTTAAAAGCTTGCGGATCACTTCGGGCTGCACCGCCGATTCCAGCTTGGCCGGCGGCGGGGCCACATAGATGCCGGTTGAGTGGGAAAGAAGCGCCTTTTTCAAAAAAACGGAATCCAGACGCTCAATATTATTGGCCAGCTCCTCCCAACTGAACTGGGACTTCAAATCAAGAAAAAGCGGAATGTCTCCGAACATCCGGTTCATGTCCACCAGGGCGACATCCTTATCCCCATGCAGTGCTTTCAGGCCCACCGCGTAATTAAGGGCGACAGTCGTGGTGCCTACCCCTCCCTTGGTGCCCAGGACCGTAATTATTTTTCCGGAAGCCCGGCTGTCGAATTTGGCGCCGCTAATCAGCATCCGATCCGACACCTTGGCAAAGGCCGCCACCACCTCTTCATGGTTGATGGGTTGCTGGAAAAACTCCCTGGCGCCATACCGCAGGGCATTGAGCAAAATCTCGGGGGTGCCGAGCGTTGAGGTTAGAAAAACGGTCCCCACAATACCATCCTGGATAAAAGACCGGACCGCCTCAAATTCGACATCCAGGTTCTGCCCCACTTCCAGAACAAGGATATCAACATAGGTGGCCTTGTCATCAACGTCCAGGGAGAATTTAGGCATTTCGTTGATGATGGTCTCAAGTGCATGTTTAACCACAGCGGTCTTGATGGAGAGCTTGACGGATATTTTTTTGGACTCGGACATTATTTTTTTCATAAAATATTATTCGACCAGTACTGGATGTTTGGCATGAATACCGTAATTATTGCCGCTTGTCCCGCCTTTGGGCGTATGGGCCTTACAGTTGGGTTTAAAATAAATTGCCTTGGCCTGGTATGGCGCGGTACTCCCGTCAACATTCTCCAGATTGAAAAAATCCGCAAAACTATCCCAGCACGCTTTTATGGCAGCCTGTTTTTCTTCAGGTGATGCGCCGTCCGGGATTTGAGGTGTGCACGACCAGTCGTCTCTTTCGTCTCCGGATTCCATCCGGCTGGGAATATCGCCAATTTTGAGGTTTTGATCATTGACATTACCGTTTATCCATATAACATCCACATTGACCATCCCCTTTACCGGAACACAGTTTTCCATGTTATTGGCATCGCCACAGTCAACAACAAGCAGATTTAAGTTCCATGCACTATCCGGAGTACCATCCCCGTCGGTATCATCAGTATTTGCCTTCCAGCAATCAATGAATGACGCAAAGGCCGTGTCTGCCTGTCCACCAAGGGCGGCCACAGCCTTGTTCAGCTTTATTGGATAGGGATTCCCCGATTGACAGACCAGGGCTTTTATAGCATTTGAATTTGTCCCCGACTCGACACAGCCGTCCTCGTCGTCCAAATCCTGTTCAAAACTTGTCCATCCGCCGCTCTCCCCTGAAAGATCATCCTGACCGCTGTTGATCATCCTGCCCATGTTGCAGGTATAGTCCCCGTCCGCATCAACGATCGATCCCTCACATATGGCGATGGGCTGGTCCACATCTCCGGGCTCAAGCTGTCCGGCAAAGCCGATATAGCCCACAGCAGAAGCAGACGCCACAAACTGGGTCAACCCCAGCGCCTTGGCAAAAAAGGAGGCCACATCATTGCGGGTGACCGTCACCTGAACTGCATTGATATATTCATCGGTGGTATCCAGCACATTGAACGGCACATTGACCCAGTCAATCTGCTCCGTACCGCTGTCGTGAAATGCCTTATCGGTAAAAGACCAGTGGCCTATTTGGGCCGTCACCTCAGTCGCCTCTATGAGCTGCTGGTCACTCATATTGCTGGCGGCTACCTGCTCGGCCTCATCATCCGCACCGGCATTGATCGTGTCGTTATCAGTAAACAAAACTGCCGCACCGGCCAAGGCCCCGGCATCAGCCGCGTTCTGCAGTTCATTTTTCACCACGGTCAGATGGGTAATATCAACGGCCAGGGCGGCAAACCCTAAAAGGGCCACCAGGGCCAGGGTGCTCATAATCAGCACTGAACCTTTTTCATTATTCAAAATGTCAACAAATTGAGTTTTCATATTTTTTTCCAAAAAAAAATTATTCCATCCTCATGACTGTTGTCCCACTCAGGTTCAAAGAGGTGTCCAAAGAGGTGAAATTAGGCAACACAAGAAAATCATAGGTGTAATTTACCGATACCGTCAGGTTATCTCCCGTCGTGGTGACATTGACGCTGGGGCTGTTGTTGCCGCCAAGGCTGATAAGATGATTGCTCAGATAGCTGTCCACCAAATCTTTTACGGCAGCATCGGATGCGTCCCCGTTATATACGGTGGCCGAACGGGCACCCTCCCGGCTGGCATTGGTAATGATCGCCTTGTCATATAACACAATGCTGAATTCAATAATGACGAAAAAAAGGAGGATAAGTACAGGGGATACCAGGGCAAATTCCACCGCAGCCACCCCGCTTTCAGACATAATTTTCATTTTGCATACACCTTTTTGGCATTACTCCCGGCTACATGTCTTCATAACTGCCGGTTTTGACTTTATGCTCCACGGTGATCTTATGCTCGACTTTAAAGCTGTCCCGGTAACTTTCAACCGTGGACGCAGCGGCCTTGCCGTCATGGCTGTCAACCGGTTCCATATTTTTTTTCCCGGCATCCATGTCATAGATCTGGTTGAACATTGCCTGTTCATAGGAGAGGCCGTAAAAATCAGCCACCCGGCTCTCCCGCCGGGCGCAGCCGAAAAGCATTGCCAGGGACAAAAAAACAATTATCATCGCTGTTGTGAATTTCATACTCATGCTCCCATGGATAGATTGTTATGTTGAAACATTACTCCGGGATAATATAGCCGAAATCACCCTCAAGGCCCTTTTTATGGGGTTGGGGCACGGCAGCTTTATCGTCTGCCCGCCCCCGTCCCTCCATGAGGCCGAGCATATTGAACTCAAAACTGTCCGGCGGCACAAAGGAATCCGTGGGCAACGACTGTGATTCAGCGTAAAACGGTTTCACCAGGTGCGGGGTCACCACAATAACCAGTTCGGTTTCATCTTTCTGGAAACTGCTGCTCCTGAACAACGCTCCCAGTATCGGGATATCGCCCAGAAGGGGAAATTTATGGATTGTCTCCCGGACCTTGTTGTTCAGCAGCCCTGCAATGGCAAAACTCTGTCCGTCTTTAAGCTCCACCCGGGTGGATGCTTTCCGGGTGGTAAGACCGGGAATAACATAACCGGAAATGGTCATGACTGAGGTATAATCCAGTTCGGAAACTTCAGGACTTACATTCATGCTGATAATGCCGTCATCCAGAACCGTGGGTGTAAAATTCAGCCGGACGCCGAACTCCCGCCATTCCACGCCGATCCCGTCATCATCGGGCACCGGCACAGGAAACTCGCCGCCGGCCAGAAAATGGGCGGGCTGTCCGGAAAGGGAAATCAGGGTCGGTTTGGCCAGGATCTGAATCAGCCCTTCTTCTTTCATGGCGTCAATCAGGAGCGTCCACATTTTTGATCCGGAAAAATAGGAAAATATGGCATTGACACTGGAGGAGACCACCATGGGGTTTTCCGGATAGCCCTTTTCCGGCAACGCGGTGATCTGATCCAACAGGCTCAACCCAATGGTATTGTCGGTCATCCAGTTGAAATTCACTCCCATTTCCTCCCCAAGGGAACGTGACATCTCCGCGATGCGCACCTCCAGCATCACCTGCTGAATGCCGCCCACCTGGAGCAGGTTGATCACCTTGCCCGTGTTGCCCTGTCCGCTGGACGCAAGCTGCCCCGATGCATCGCCCATCACTACCGTTTGCGTGTTGCCCTGTCCGCTGGACTCAAGATAAGACTCGGCCAGCTCAAGCACACGGCTGATGGTGGTCGCACCGGAGACCGTGCCGGTGAGGGTGATACTATTATTGGTTGAAAAAACCCGTATATTTTCGTTGGGGAAAATGTCATGCAGGTTCTTTTTCAGGGGTGTCAGGTCAGGGACAACACTGATGTTGTAAATGCCGACAATGGTATTCTTTTCGTCCCACAGCGTCAGCTGGGTTGTGCCCGGGGCCTTTGCCGAACAGAACACCCATTTGGAGGACTGGTTTTCTGAATATATGATCTCGGCCACTTCGGGATCGGCAATATGGACACGTGCCACAGAGGTTGTTGATTGTATCTTGCCGAGGGTGCCCACCACAAGTTCCAGGGGGCGCTGGGTCTGTTCCACCACCTGTGTCTGCACAACACCACTCCAGGCCGGTACTGCCCGGAATACAAATATAAAGGTAACAGCAACCAAAAGAAAAAGTTTGCCGATCAAACGTTTAAACCGCATCTCTCCCCTACCTCCGCTTCATCTGTATGAGCTGCACATTGTTGCCGTTCATCACCTCAACCGTTATTTTTCTTGGCCTTCCCACCGGAACCACCCTTTTCACCACCTTGTCTTCTTCCACCTTTTTGACCACCACGGCGTCCCGGGGAACCTGATAGGAGGCCAGCAGGTTCGTCACCGTAGCGCCCCGGGTCAGTTCATCTTCCTTGTCGGAATAGTTTCTCAACGCAAGCTGGATCTTGCCCCGGTTCAATGCCAGCCCCAGCTTTTCCGCCTCCTCGGGATCGACTTCCAGGGTCACGACATCATAATCTTTGGCCTCTTTTTTATCCCCTTCCGCCAGTTGGGGACCCGAGGAGAGCACCAGGATGTTTTCCAGCACCATTTTTGTCATGAACTCGTCAACGTCTCCCTGTGTCTTTGTGTCATCCTCCTTTTGTATGGAGACCAGCACATCAACAAAGTGGCCGGGTTTAAGGAAATTGGAAACGCCGATCACCTTGTCCACCTTGACCGCCATGGCCCGCTTGCCGGGGGTGACAATAACGGCCATGCCCCCGCTTTTGGCGTCCGTGGGTGCAAGTGTTGATTCCAGCAGCAGTTCGGTTTTCCGGACCGGCTGAACAAGGGTCCGCCCCACCAGCTTCTCCGTATCACACAGGCTGCCCTGGGGGATTGACGTCTGAAGAAACGGCACCAGAAGAATATCCTCCCGGACCAATACGGCCCCCCGGTCCACATCCCGGGCCGCCACGGCAACCAGCCCGGTTTCAATTTTGTTGCTCTCCGGCACCGCCTCGGGTTTTTTCATAACCGTCTTGAACATTAGAAAACTGACCGTTCCGGCTATGGCCAGGGCCAGGACCAGAAAAATCAGACGACTGTTTGGGTTCATGTTTCAACTCCATGGATACATCATTTCTTAAATTCAACTTGGAAAAAGCCCGGCATCACGGCCAGAAAAACGACAGGGCTGTGCCCACGGCGATGGCAAGGCCATAGGGAACCGTGTAGTGCATCCCCTCACGGGTATTGACCCGGGTCCGCAAAGCCCCAAGGCCGCCGCCGGAAACCGCCTGGGTCAGCATAAGCATGACAAAACTCAGTTCCATGAGCAGGGTGCCCCGGACCACCATCAGCACCAGGGCGTAGACCCCGCCGCAAACGGCGGTGAGCAGAAAAATTTTTAACATCTGGAGGGTGCCCACAAAGGCCCCCACAGCAGCCATCAGCTTGACGTCTCCGGCCCCCATCCCCCCGCCCGCATAAAAAGGGATCAGCAGGGCAAAGCCAATACCAAGGCCCTTGAGACTGAAAAACAGGCCTTGTAATCCACCGGTACTGACATGAAAGGATAGACCGACTAAAACCGCCGGAAAGGTGAGAAGATTTGGTATTTTTCTGTGACGGATATCAAAAAAAGCCGCAAGGATAAGAATTGAAACAAAAAAAGTGAATGTAATTTGATGGTCCGATATAACCATTATATATTGCTCAACCTCTTATTTGGCTTTTGATTTTTGTCAGATTAAAAACTTACGTAGTATCTGCTGATTTTCTCCTATATGAAGAAGATAGCCTTGACCCCCTTTTAAGACCTTCATTAAAAAATCATGGTAAAAAAAGACTTGTTAGGGGTTTAGAGCGTTTTTTAAGGCAATT
>NZ_JBFXHE010000078.1:0-14082 GCF_050177295.1 Desulfobacter sp. | reverse complement strand
TCAAAATTGCTTGATCTGGGAAGAAGCAAGCCGTACGGATATTTTGTATTCACCTCGAATGTTGACGGGCAGTTTCAAAAAGCCGGCTTTGACGATGCATTGATTGAAGAGTGCCATGGCTCTATCCTCCATCTCCAATGCACCGGACCATGCTCCAGCGACATCTGGAAGATTGGGGAAGAGAAAGTCAATGTTGATATGGAAGCGTTCAGGGCTACAGGCGCGTTGCCGAAATGTAAAAACTGTGGAAGGCTGGCACGCCCCAATATTTTAATGTTTGGAGACTGGAACTGGATATCGCACCGCACCAGTGAACAAGGGGCACGTTTGCAGAAATGGCTTGAAAAGCTCAACAGCTTCAATGCAAAGTTGGCCATTATTGAAATGGGGGCAGGCCTTGCCGTACCTACGGTAAGATATAAATCCCAACGAACCGGCCGGAACTTAAATTCAGCCTTGATACGCATCAACCCAAGGGATTACCATGTTTGCCAAGGTGCAATCGGCCTGCCGCTTGGTGCCAGGGAAGGCATAAACCGAATTTTATGCTGATGAATAAGGATGATTATCCCAAAGCTGGCTTACAAAGGCTCTTTCAAAAAGGGGCCGATAATTTTCTACTCTTGCATAAAAAAGCCATCAGTTCCTTATCTTCTCTTTCAGTGCCCGGATAATCCCGGAGCAGACCTGGTTGGCATCGGCCACAATGGCCACATCCGCAAGTTTCATCATGGTGGCATTGGGGTTTTTGTTCACAGCCACAATGAAATCAGCATCCATGAGCGCGGCCGTGTGCTGGATGGCACCGGAGATGCCAAAGGAGAACAGCACCTTGGGCCGGATATGCTTGCCGGCCTGGCCCACCAGGGCCTCGTGGCCCACCCACCCGGCATGAACAACAGGACGGGTGGCCCCGACCTCGGCATTGAGCAGACCTGCCAGGTCAAACAATTTTTTAAATTTGCCCTTGGATCCCATCCCCCTGCCGCCGGTGATCACAATATCCGCCTTTTCAATGCCCAGGGCTTTGGCAGGCCGGTATTCCGAGTGGGTGCAGCGGACCCGATCGGTTGGCAGATCTTTGGGCAGATCAAGGGAGACCACCTCGCCCTGGGCCGTATTATCATGGGGAAGTTCATGGAAGGTGCCGGGCCGCACCGTTGCCATCTGGGGCCGGGCTCTGGGCGTGAGTATCCGGGCAATGAGGTTGCCCCCAAAGGAGGGTGCAATCTGGACAAGCAGTCCTTTATCGTCTATATCAAGATCAATGCAGTCGGCGGTCAGCCCGGTGTTCAGCTGTTTTGCCACCCGGGGTGCCACTTCCTGGCCGAACCGGGTGGCCCCGATCAGAATGATATCCGGTTTCATATCCCGGGCCAGCCGGGTCAAAAGGTTGGTAAAGGTTTCAAGGCCATAGGATTTAAGCCTTGGATGATCAATCACATAAACCCGGTCCGCACCATGGGCGATATATTCTCTGGCATATTCATCCACGTCATGGCCAAAAACCACGCCGCAGACCTGACCACCCGTCTGTGCCGCAAGGGCCCTGGCCCTTGCCAGGATCTGAAGCGTGACCCGGTTTTTAAAATAGTTGCGATAGTCCCCAAGCACCCAGATATCTTTGCCGGTTGAATTTTTTGACATTTGCGTCCTCATTTCTTTTTTAAATCCTTGCCCATGGCGGAACTGATAATTTTTCCATAATCGGCAAACAGCTGATCCACCACAGTTTTAGCCGCCCCTTTAAGCACCCGGCTCTCCTTTTGGGTGGCCGGCGAAAACACATCCAGAATACGGGTGGGCGAATCCTTAAGGGCATTGAACTCCCTGTCCAGTTCCAGGCCATCGGCATCCACAACGTCAATTTTGGGTGTGGCAAAGGCCTGGGCCACACCGGCAAGTCCTGCATAACGGGGAACAAATGCGCCCAGATCTATGGTGACAAGGCCCGGAAGATCCATTTCCAGGGTTTCCATAAAATCATCCACCAGCCGGGTGACGACCAGTGCATTTTGGGTCAGCCGGATATCCGATGCCCAGCCAATGGCCGGAAAATCCAGTTCACAGGCCAACTGGGGACCAACCTGGGCCGTCTCACTGTCACTGGTCTGGGCCCCGCACAGCACAAGACCGGTATCAGGTTTAAACATCCTTATATACCGGCCAAGAATAAAAGAGGTAAGATTGGTGTCAGCCCCGGCCATTTTCCGGTCCGTGAGCAGGACCCCGTGGTCTGCACCCAAGGACACGGCCTGGTGAAGCACCTCCTCGGCCATGGGCGGTCCCATGGTCAGTGCGGTCACCCGGATCCGGCGATTCTCTGACTGCCCTGCCCTTTGCAGACGAAGCCCGGCTTCCAGGGCAAGGCGTGAGGCCGGGTCCATCATGCCCTGGGCAAGTTCCCGTTTCAGGGTGCCGGTTTTGGAATTCCAGGGCAATTCAGACACCATGGGTACCTGTTTGATGCATACAATGATATCAAGTGTGTTGTTTTCCATATTTCTCGTGTTGTTCCTTAACTGGGCCGGGTAATCAGATGTCTTGCGATGACCATCTTCTGCACTTCACTGGTGCCTTCGTAAATCTGGGTCACCTTGGCTTCCCTGAAATAGCGTTCCACATCATATTCTCTGGAGTATCCGTATCCGCCGTGGATCTGGACGGCCAGATCCGTCACCATGCGTGCCGTGGTGCTGCAGGACAGTTTGGCCATGGCGGCCTGGGCCCCGAAATCACCGCCCTTGTCTTTGGCCGCCGCAGCCCGGTACAAAAGCAGGCGCGACGATTCAATGGACGTGGCCATCTCTGCCAGATAGTTCTGGATGGTTTGAAATTTTGTCAACGGACTGTTGAATTGCTGGCGTTCCTTGGCATAGCTCAATGCCGCTTCAAATGCGGCCTGGGCAATACCTAACGCCTGGGCCGCAATACCGATGCGGCCGGTATCCAGGGCTGTCAAACCGATTTTCAGGCCCTGACCCGGTTTGCCCAGAAGATTGGTTTCAGGGATCCGGCAGTCCTCAAAAAACAGGGACGAGACCGGATTGGCCCGCATGCCGCATAAATCCTCTATTTCACCCACACTGAATCCGGGACACTTCTTTTCCACAATAAAGACATTGGGCCGGGACTGTTCCTTGCCGCCCGCATCCACGGCAAAGACCAGAACCACATCACAGGCCCCGCCGTTGGTGACAAAAATCTTGGTGCCGTTAATGGTGTATCCTTCTTCGGTCTTTGCTGCCGTGGTTTCCACGCCGCCGGCATCGGAACCGGCATTGGCTTCGGTCAGGCAGAACGCACCGATATGTTTTCCTGCGGCCATATCCGGGACAAAACGGGCAATTTGTTCATCCGTACCGAACCTTAAAATGGGATACAGGCCCACGCTGTTGTGAACAGACACGCAAAGCCCGAGGGCCGCGCACACCCTGGATAATTCCTCGATCACAATGGCACAGGAAATGGTGTCCAGACCGGCACCGCCTAAAGACGGCGGCACCTGGAGGCCAAAGTAATTCAAAGGCCTCATCTTTTCAATAATTTCAGTTGGAAAGCGCCCTTCCCTGTCCAGGCTTGCCGCATGGGGTCTGATCTCGTTTTCAGCAAACTCCCGCACCGTTTTTCTGACCACCTGGTGTTTCATGCAGGGGTTAAAATCCATAACATCACGCCTTTTATTTTCTTAAGGGGAAATAACCCGTAAAATTAATATCATTCATAGGTAGGACAGGACTATAACCCATCTGGACACATTTTCAAATTATTAAAATGGCGAAACCCAATTTGTAGATGCTCGCTTTTCCGGAGATAGAACCGGGCTGGGTGTTTTAATTTGTTCCACCCAGCCGCGCCGCAGCGATACGGCGGCGCGCGTCCCGCCCCCCGGCCTGAACCAGTCGAAGGGTTACGGCCAGGGCCGATGCCCAGTCCCAGGGTTTGGAATAGGCCAGGTAGCGCGGCTTCCACTGGGGGTGAAATTTATTTTTGTACTGCAAAAGACCCTGGAAGTTGAACCTGTTTTCAGCCCGTTTTGAAATCAGGCGCATGGCCCGTTCAGTAACCCGGGCCTGGGGTCTGGCCCCCACATCATTCATGGGTGCACCGCCCAGGGAGAATGAGATTATGCCGCGCCGGGCCAGCACCTGCATGGTGTTGATAATAACAAAGTCCATGACATTGTTTGCGGCACCGGGAATATACCGCATGAAATCCAGGGCAGCCGGTCCTCCGGTGCGCGTGGAAAGCACATTGACAAAAGCGATAATCCGCCCCGAAGTTTCCCGGGCCACGGCCACAGGGTTGCGCTGGATGTATTCCGGGGAAAAATAGCAGGGGCTGAACTGCATCTCCTGGCCGCCTTTGGACCCAAGCCAGGCATCGCTCACCGTACGCAACTGGTCCATGGTGCCCCCTGGAAAAGGCGGTGCCATAAACTCAAATGAAATGCCTGCCCCCTCCATGTCCCGGAGGGTGCGCCTGAAGCCTGCGTTTTTCCCGCCTTTCAAGGAAAAATCAGTGAGTGGCACAATGGCCTCTTCGGTCATCTTGATAAAATGGTAGCCAAAGTCATGCAGGTGTTCCATCCAGGGGCCTGTGACCATGGAGAAAATCACGCCCATGTCCTGGTCCCGGGCAAATGCCATGAAATCATCCAGCAGCCGGGCCGGATCGCTTTGGGGTGACAGAACAGGATCCTTGTGCACCACCAGTTTATCGGCGAAACACTGGTAAAGCACCACCCCGGATATCTCTGGGGCCTGGGGCTCCCAGAACCAGACAGCCTTGTCCCCGCCGCCGATCTGCAGGGCATCAGCGGAATCCGCATGCACACGGCAAAAAGCTTCTGCCCGGTCAATATCAGCCGGATCCGGGGTGATCCATTCCGAAACCGGGAGCAGGGCCTGCCGGATCACCACCACAATGGCCACCACACAAAGGAGCGCAGCTGCCCGTAAAAACCGGTTGGACTGTGCATGGAAGGCAAAGGTTGTCCAAACATCGTTGCCAAAGGAAATCCGGTCAAAGGCAGCGAGACCCGCCACCAGATAGATGGCCAGGGCAGCTACCCCCACGGCCAGGGCCGGCTCCCACGCCAGGGGCACCCGGCCCCGCCGGGTGAATGCCTTGCGGGCCCCGAACAGCATCGCCATGAGCACCAGGGAGATTACCGCCTCCCCGTAATTGCTGCCCTTGAGGGGATGGGCCACGGCAGAGGCGGCGAACAATGTCATACTCAGGACATAGGCCATACGGTATCCCCGCCAAAGGCCCCGGACCAGGAACATCATCAGCGCCGCCGACACCGTTGCCAGCAGGTGCGACGCCTCAACAACCCCCAGAGGCGCCATCTTTTCAAGTACCGCCAGCCTGGGGGGGATTTCAGGAAGGGCAGCGCCCAGCAGCAGAAGCACGGCATTCACCAGCACGGCCCCGGCAACAATCCGCCGCTGCCAGATACGCAGGGGATTTGAGTGTGCCAGGGTCACCCCGTACATGACAGCTAAGGCGGCAAGCCACGGAATAAAATAAAAACCTGAACGGAATACCACGATGGCGGCCGCTGCCCTACCCGGCATCACCCCCATCAGATCAAATCCCTTGAGCCATATGGCATCGGCACTGCCCAGTCCTCCGGGAACCATGCTGATCACCCCGGCCAACTGCCCGGCAAACACGGTCCGGGCTGCCGCTGTTGCGGGGATGTCCACCCCCACGGCGTGGATGAACTGCCAAAAGGCCGCCATCATCAGCCCCCAGTCAAAAAAGGACACAATGCCAAGGCTGAAAAGGGGTACGGACCCGGCGGGGTGCCTGTGTGAGAAACGCTTCAGGCCCCCTGCGGCAATCCGGCCCGCCACATGGGTGAAAACCACGGAACCTACTGCTGCCAGGGCGATGCGAACAGCAAAACAGTCTGCTTTTCCCGGCAGAGCCATCCAGACCGCAAGCATCCATCCGGCCATCCCGCCGTTCATGCCGATGTAATGTGCAATCAGGCCGTTGGTAATCTGGGAACCCTTTAATCCAAATCTTCTGTATACCAGCAGGCGCAGGGCCGGCCCGGCAATGGGACCGATGGAGACGAAATTTGTCCAGGCAAAGAGCAGGGAACCCATGCCCCATCGTTTTTTAAATGTCAGCCTGCCCTCGTCTCCGGCGGGGAATGCCAGGGCATCATAAAGCCCCATGACGCCCAGGGCCAGAAAAACCAGGAAAAGACCCAGGGCAATGGAAACGGGATCTGATTTTTCCAGGGCCTGCTGCACCATGTGAATATTGAGTTTTCCGATTTCATGGTAGACCAGCAGCAGTACCAGAAAGACAATAAGAATCTGAAGATAGATCCGGGTCCTGTTCCAGAACTGTGCCCAGCGGTCCAGCCAGGGATGTTTTTCAATGGATAAAAGCGGTTCGGCAGCTTGATCGGACATGAATCACCGTTTTAAAATTTGGGACATTAGGCCCATGGGCCTTACTCCTGCTTCATGACAGCATCAATCCGTGTGGCCAGTGTCTGGTGATCCACGGCCGAGTTCTTTTTCAGCACATTGGTCATCAGGGTCACCATGTAAATCCGGTTGTCCGGATTCTCTACAATGGCCACTGAATTCATGAAGTTGTCCTTGTTCCCCATGTATTTTTTACAGACATACCCCGGCTCTGGGGCGCAATGGTAAAGACTGCCGGATTTGAAGAATACAGCAGAACCGACAAGTGCCGGTGACGAGGCATACCTGATTCGTCTGGCCGTGCTGTACATCAGACGCTTGATTTCACGACTGGACCACGCATCGCAGATTCTGCCCTGCTCCATGGCCACAAGGTACTTCATCAGCCCCATGGGAGAGCCGTTGCTGTCGCCCTCTCCGGGGATCATCTTTTTTCCGGCGGCCGTAAAAAAACTGCCCAGGTGGAACTCCCGGGGTGTGATACCTGCGGTGATAAGGGGCTGGTTCACTACCTTTGCAGCCATTTCGCCAAGCACCGACCTGGGGGTTGTGGCAAAAAAATTTTTCTCCGCCCCGGGAGACGGCGGATAATTTTTACCAAAACTGTGCATAAGGACCGCTTCCTTCCACAAAGTGGAGGCTGCGGCATTGGCGCTGGCCGAAATCATGTGATCGGCCCACTCGTAAAGACAGAACCGGTCTCCCTGGCGAATGGGGCGGCTGTTAAACCTGCCGGATGCAGGATCATACACCGGCACACGATGATGATCTGTCTCAATCCATGGCCCTGCTGTCACGATTCTGGTTTTCAAAAGCTGGCGCCGCTTTTCCGGATCATCCGGGAACATATTTTTAAGCTGAGTGAACAGCCCGGCTGCAATGGCAAGTTTACCCACACTGCCCAGGGCAAACCGCCTTGTCGGCTGCCAGAGGGCAAGCCGTGGCGTTTTACCGGGTGTAATGTCAAGAACGGTCAGAGCGTAGCTTTCATCCAGATTTGGGAAAAGGGCGTTGATTTTTTTCTGAAGCCCTGGGTCAACCACATCTGATGTCCCGGTCAGGGAAAAAGGCGTGGAAAGCATGCGAAGCTGAACCTGGTCTGTGGACAACAGGGCACCCCGGGGCAGCTTGGATCCTTTTTCAATGTTGTCCATCACCCTTTGGGCATACACAAGCCGTCGAATGCCGGTCCGCTCAAATCCGTCAATGGGATAGGCATTACCCTGGGATGCCGCCAGAACAATCCAAGCAGTTGTTACGGCTGCACTGAAAAACAGTCTGCCGGAACATGATCCGGGTTTCATAATTATAATTGCCTTTCCAGTGAAATGCTGTCCGGTTCTTCATATCCCATATCCAGCCTCAGCAGGTAATTGGTCATGCCGGCGCGTTTGTTCTCCATAAACGGGCGGACCTGGAACAGCCGGATCGCATCGTTGTAAAATCCCATCTCAATGTCAAAGGGCCCCTGGCCCTCGATCCCGGGGGTGCCGGGAAGGGTGCTTCTGACCGTTGAAACAAGTTCCCTGATTTTCTGCCGGTCCAGAGCGCTTAACACCGGCGTATCCAGATCAACCCATTCCTTGACGACGCCCCCCTGGGCCGGAGTGCGCACGGCCTTTGTCTCCCGGGCGGGCTGGGTCATAATATCCTCTCCTTTTGCAGTGAGCAGAAAGCTTTCTGCTGTCTGTCCGTCAACAGCTCCGCCTACGCCTCGGCTGAAAGCCACGGTGATGTCTTCGGGATGTCCGGAAAGGATGCCGTGGGTGATGATGACCCCGGAACGCTGGACATTCACCGAGGGCAAAAGCAGGATGGACGGGAAGACATTGGCTGGATTGCTCAGGTATTTCTGCCGCCACAGATAGCTTCTTTCGCTGTAAGGAGAGGCCCACACCTCACGGATGCCGTCAAGAATAAGCTGTCTGTCCCTGATATTGAACAGCGTCAGGTTCAGACCGGCACCGGTGAATTCCTTGATATCCTCCATGTTGGTATCGCTTCGGATAAATACCGGCACCTCACCCAACGCATCGCCCAGGGCCGTTTTAAACAAGGCGTTAAGCTCTTTTTCAAATCCGGGAAGAAACGGCATGGTTTTAATGGCGGCCTGGAGCGTTGCAAGTGATGCGATCCGGGCCGTTTCATCCTGGTCCGGGGCTGTCAGCACCCTGGTGAGAAACTGCCAGTAGGTGCCGGCGGTCCCGGGCATAGGCTGATCCATGTGTTTTCTGAAAATACCAAAGGGCAGGATAATGCCCTCCCCCACGGCAGCGGGGAACCGGAACTTAAGCTGTCCCAAGTTGGCGGCCTTGGGTCCGCAGATCCGTCCCGAATCCTTGGCCCGGGCAACACTGAGCAGTACCGGGTGCACCTGGTCCAGGTTGATCCTGTCCACGGGCACGGTAAAAAGCGCTGTGCTGCGCGCCTTTTTGGTTACCAGGGCTGTCTCTTCTGTTGTCATCTGGGATTCTGTTTTAATCACCACCCTGCCCCTCTGGGACACGGCAAACAGGATCTTTTGGCCGGCCAAGGCCGACAGTTGGCCAAACACCCTGGGGGTGACAGCAGCGTTGGGGATGCCAAGATTTCTTGCCAGAAGCTGCACATGGGAGACCGGATTGCCTTCGGACACGGAGATCACACCGGATAGGGGTTTAAGATTCGATGGGATGTGCCGGAACAGGTAGATATTCTTAGCTTCGATCTCCAGTGGTCTTTTTCCTTCTTCCACCAGAATCAGGGTGCCAAAGGCCAACCCTGGGTTCATCCCCCGCAAACCGCCTTTTTCCACGCCTTGGGGTACCATATGGGTAATGCCGGAAATGTTTTGAACCGCCTGACCCAAGGCACCTGCACTCTGGCCAAAAGGCAGGAGGATGGACGAACGGATCCGGTCGTCGGAAAAGCCGCGGGCCTTTGACTCAAAGGTACTGAAAAGCGAAATCTCAGGGCCGTAAACCGTCGTCACCATGGCGGTGCCCCAGTCCACCACCCGGCGGACCTGCTCTGTCTTGAGCCTGACTCCGGTAAAATCAGCCTCTTTTTCCAGGGAAATAGGCTGATATTGATTGAACGCATCCCATTCCCAGGATTCGATATAACCGCACCCTGCCGCTGCCTTTGCCAGGACAAGATTCTTGGTCAAAAGCTGCCCAAGGGTTTCGGGCTGCCAGTTGGAGACCGTCATCATCAGGACACGTTCCAGTTCAAGGGAGGCATCCAGAAGCGGCAGACGGATGTTTTCAGGCACCCCGGGCAATTCCTTGCGAATTTTCAACAGCAGATCCGCCATGTCCGCATAGGGGTTGGGGGCGGTCTCATCAGGACAAAATCGCCGGGATTCCAGCGCGCCTCTCGATTCCTTCAAACAAGAAACCGCCATGGAAAACCGTTTATTTTTCAGGCTGTTCCGGGCCAGAACCGCATCCAGCAAGTCAGCCGGGGAGACTTTGTACTCCGCGTCAAGATCGCGGATCAGCGTTTTGAACCGCCGGGCCTGTTCCGCATCCATGCGGGCCTCATTTTCATCCCGGTACGTTTTAACCATCCCAAGGTCTCGGAATTCTGGCTGGCCGTGAATCTTGATTCTTAATGCCATAAACCCGGGGTCTTTTTCCGAAATGGCTTTGGACGCTGAACGGATGGACTGCAGCCGGGTCTTGTTTCGGTTCACATGGGGAATGACCCGGCACGCTTCACGGGCTAAAAAATAATTTTTAAAGCAGGTCTGGGGCGATGCCAGGATCTGGGTCAAAAAAAGGCCCCCCCACTTATCCTCATCTTCGGCCTGAACCGCACCCCTGTGGAACCGGGCCTTACGGAAAATCCACCCGTCATCGGCACTGATGAGGTATTGAAGCAGGGCATACTGCTTGAGCCGGGAATAACGGGTTCCCGCATCCCAGGCCCGGTCCTGGGGAGTTCCGGCAAGCACGGTGTCCAGATAGATCCCTTTTTCCTGTTCCAGTGAGCGTACCCAGCTTTTAAGCCTTCCGTGCTGAATCCCTTTACCCGAGGGACAGGGGGTCTTGGCTGGCAGGATTTTGCCGTCCGGACAAAACCAGTTAATCTCCTGGAACGGGCCTCTGGGATCGTTTTTCAGGATTTCTATCTTTTCTGAAAGATCGGAATCCCAAAGAGTTTCAGCGCCTGCTGCACCGCCGGCCCAGAGACATGCACATACCATCATTGCCGTGAAAACAATACATATATGTCGAATCATTTATTGTATCCCTAATTTAATGTTGGTCCAGCCGGGACAGCGAATTTTCCCTTTTTTTACGCTCATTGATTCCAGGAGTCAATCACTTAAATTTATTCCACAATTTTTAATAACCGGGTTGTTATCGCCGTTTTATGCTGTATAAAATATTTTCAGGTAAGCCATTGTTTTGTTATTCCAGGCCGAAATTTCTTGAACATCTGCAACCAACGTGAGATCATCCTTCAGCGGCAGTGAAAAATTATAATTTTGGAGGCTGATACCATGACAATCACCGCCAATCCCCAGGAAATTCTTTCTTTAGCGCAAAATTTTATGGAATGCCGGGTGCTTTTGACCGGCGCGGAACTGGATATTTTCACCCATCTGGCTAAACCGGCTTCAAGTAAAGCGCTTGCCGAAAAGCAGGGCTGGCATGAACGTCCCCTGACCGTTGTTCTGGATGCACTTTGTGCCATGGGACTGTTAAATAAAAAAGACGGACAATACCGGACCGAGCCGGATCTGCTTGCCTTTTTAAGCGCCGATTCGTCACAAAGCGTACTGCCGATGGTCAAGCACGCAGCCACCATCTGGACGAATTGGTCGAATTTAACCCGCATTGTTACCGAAACAGGCATTGCAAACAGAACACCTGCCAGATTCCAAGGTGAAGATCAAAAAGCCTTTATCCAGGCAATGCACGTTGTGGGAAGGCCTCATGCCCCGGCAATTGTTAAGGCGATTCAACCCGGTGCGGCTCGTCGCCTGCTGGATATCGGCGGGGCCTCAGGTACATACACAATTGCCTTTTTAAACGAATCACCCCAAATGTCTGCCACCATTTTTGACCTTCCTGATGTGATTGATATGGGCAGGGTCAAAATTGCAGAATCCGGCCTGAAAGACCGCGTTGAATTTGTGTCCGGCAATTTCTACACCGATCCCCTGCCCCCGGGATATGACCTGGCTCTTTTGTCGGCGATCATCCACCAGAACAGCCCGGATCAAAACCTTGCACTTTTTAAAAAAATTGCAACAGCCTTGATACCGCAAGGCCGCCTGGTCATTCGGGACCATGTAATGAAAAAAGATAAAACAGCGCCTAAATCCGGTGCCTTATTCGCCATAAATATGTTGGTCGGAACCCCTGGAGGCGGCACATACACCTTTGACGATATTAAAACTGGTCTGGTTCAGGCAGGTTTTGAAAACATCCGGATAATTCAGGAAAAAGACCATATGATGGGGTTAATAGAAGCCTTTTGTCCATGATAAAGAGAGGCGGTCCGTCTTCAAGCCGACTTTATCTTAAATTCATGCGTCAGCACTGAATAATATGTTGAATTTTTACAAATGAGATGTTAAAAGGCAATTTCTGTAACATCTGTAAAATTTAGTAAAACTTATAACCTGTTGTTCCTAATAATTGTGAGGATCGGATTATGCTCAACGCTTTTATAAAAAATTTTTTGGGGAATGCGCCCACATGGTATAAATATGCCATTATAGTGTTTCTGATTATTAACCCCATTCTTCTTCTTGTTTCTGGCCCTTTTGTCACAGGCTGGGCCCTCATTGCGGAATTTATTTTTACCCTGGCTATGGCGCTGAAATGCTATCCGTTACCTTCGGGCGGGCTTCTGGCCATTGAAGCCATTATCCTGGGCATGGCCAAACCGGAAACCGTTTACCACGAAGCACTGGCCAACTTTGAGGTGATCCTTCTTTTGATGTTTATGGTTGCAGGCATCTTTTTCATGAAGGAATTTCTGCAGTTCACCTTTACCCGAATACTTGTGCGTGTGCAGTCCAAAGCGATTATTTCTTTGCTTTTCTGCTTTGCCGGCGCTTTTCTGTCCGCTTTCCTTGATGCGTTGACTGTCACGGCGGTAATCATCGCTGTTGCCTTTGGTTTTTATAATATTTACCACCGTTATGTATCCGGAAAGGACAGTGCCGGGGCCCATGATCTCACCAACGATCAGGCTGTCAAAGATGCAGAGCGAAAAGACCTGGTTCAATTCCGGGCCTTCTTGCGTAACCTGATGATGCATGGTGCCGTGGGTACCGCTTTAGGCGGTGTCTGTACCCTGGTAGGTGAACCCCAGAACCTGCTTATCGGCCACCAGATGGGATGGCATTTTGCTGAGTTTTTTCTGGAAGTTGCACCGGTCTCCATCCCCGTCCTTATCGTTGGTCTTTTGACCTGTTATACACTGGAGAAAAAGCACTGGTTCGGCTATGGCGCTGAAATGCCCGGCAACATTCGTTCCCACCTGCTGGAAACCGAAGTCAAAATGGAAGAAAAACGGGGAGACTCAGGCAAAGCCAGACTTATTATGCAGGCCGTGGCGGGTATCTGGCTGATCCTTGCACTTGCCTTCCATCTTGCCGCCGTAGGTCTGATCGGATTATCCGTTATTATATTTCTCACCTCTTTTAACGGAATTACCGAAGAACATCATTTTGGTGAAGCGTTTAAAGAAGCCTTGCCGTTTACGGCACTGCTGGTCGTCTTTTTCTCGATTGTTGCGGTTATTCACGAACAACACCTTTTCCATCCTATCATGCATTTCGTACTCAGTCTTCATGGTCATCTCCAGCTTGGGGCATACTATATCGCAAACGGTTTATTATCCTCAATTTCTGACAACGTGTTTGTTGCCACCGTATATATTACGGAAACAAAGATGCATTTTGTCCAGATTCTCGGACAGATTCCCGATATTGGAATGACCGGACAGCAGCTGATGGACAAGCTTACCGACCCGGCAATTGTCAGGGCTGACGTATTGGCTTCGCTGCCAGGGGAGACCGCTGCCAAAGTAGGTGAAGTTATCCGGCATTTTGACCATCTGGCCGTCGCGATTAATACCGGAACAAACATTCCAAGCGTGGCAACGCCAAATGGTCAGGCCGCCTTCCTATTTTTGCTGACTTCAGCGCTGGCACCCATCATCAGGCTGTCCTATGGCCGGATGGTTTACCTTGCCTTGCCGTACACCATCACCATGTCACTGACAGGACTTATTTCTTGTTACCTGTTTTTATAATGCGTATTAAATAAAAATAGAAAGGTGTGCCCATGCAGTGTTTTTGCATTCCGGCACACCTTTTTTTTATGACATCCCAACCTTGAATGAAATATATGAAATATTTCTGGTGGACAGTTCAGGTATTATGCCTTTTAATCTCCCTTTTTTTCTTTGCTTTCGGTGTTGACCTTATCCGGGGAGCGTATGGCTTAAATGACCCGTTCAACTTTATTATGACTTTTTTTGCCGCAAGTTTTATTATCCTGATCAGCCTGACCCAGGCCCTGGTATTCATGATTAAAAAGATACGGGTATACCGCATCAGGCTATCCCAGGCCCGGGGAGACAGATTCTGATGACTGTTTTGGTATCTATAAGAGAGCTT
>NZ_JBFXHE010000077.1:0-14264 GCF_050177295.1 Desulfobacter sp. | reverse complement strand
GTCAAGTTTTGGAACTGGATATTGGTAAGCTCGGGTTTTAAAAATGCGAATCCGGCAATTATGAAGGCTGGCTTGCAGACACACGGTATTTTCACCCGTAACTCCTTATTTATAATGTATAATAATAATCTTCATATTATTTCATTCTTCGATCCTTTTGTCTTTAACTCGATGTTCGAGTTTTTTTTAGTTGACTTTTCAAGAGTACTATTTGCCAAGGCTTTTCATGGTTTTTTAACTTTAAATTGATTCTGAAAGACTTCTCAAAAAAAGCTTGAAATGCCCGTCATTTGGTAATTTTCAAAAGTCAAGAATTAAAAACTTGAACATCGAGTTTAACTATTTTCCGAAAATTCAAGTATTTAGTCACCCACACTAAATGGACTTTTAAATCATGTACCGTATGTGAACCTTTTCGATATGACCTCATACAATTCAGATACTAAAAGTCTTGGACTAAAGTCCATAGTTTTTACTACCGACTGGGACAATAAATCATCTCCCAAGAGAGTCCAATTTATTTTTCTGGAACACTATATAACAACAGGGCCTGGTCCTCCCACTGATTCAGGTTAATGGTCAGGCCCGGGACCTTGAGCCGGTTTTCATAATTCTTGTCTGTTCTCACCACCAGTTTCGGCATGGGACGCGCCATGTAAAGAACAAACTGGGACCCCTGTTTTCCCCATCTGATCCCGTCCGGCTCATCCGGGCTTGAGGGCAGTCCTGCACCATGGGCTGAAAAATATTCCCGGGTCTGGATAATCTCTTTTCCCCGGATTTCATACACGTCAATCACCCGGGTTTTGGATACGGAGTGAATAAAGGAGAGGGAAAACTGCGTCTCAGTTCCCAATGGTACCTGCATCAGCACCTCATTCCCCGGAAAGGTGGCAACAACGAGCTGACCGGCTGCCGCAGCCGGCCCGCAAAAACAGGAGACCAGCAGACGTAAACATACAAGTCTCCCTAAAACAAAACATCTCATTTTAAATCAGCGTCCAGGTTTGGCACAACGCTCCCGTTTGGACAAATCTTACTTACTTAATAAGCCCTTTTTCCCGGTAGTATTTTTCTGCGCCCGGATGAAGGGGAATGGAGACAGACTCAAGGGCCTTTTCAAGGGAGATCTCCTTGCCTTTCACATGAACCTTGGCAAGCGTGTCCGTATTTTCATACAGGGCCTTGACAACATTGTATGCAATGGTGTCGTCCAACTGGTCATGGGTGGACCAGATGGCCCTGACAGCAATGGTTTCCACATCTTCGGCCTGGCCTTTGTAGGTGTTGGCCGGCAGGATAACGCGGACATAATAAGGCTGAACCTTCTGCAGTGCATTGATGGGGTCGCCGGCCAGGGGAAAAATCATAATGTCATGGTGGTTGGCCAGTTCAAGAACAGATGCCGTGGGGGTACCGGCGGTGATCAGGGCGGCATCCAGGTTACCGTCCTTGATCTTTTCAACGGACTGGGAAAAAGAAGAGTAGTCTTCTTTGATGTCGGTTTTGCGGTCCATGCCGTAAACACTTAAAAGGTCTCCCAGCAGCTGCCACTGGCCGGAACCCGGGGAACCCGAGGAGATGGATTTGCCTTTAAAGTCTGTAAACGTTTTAACCCCGGCACTGGCCCTGACAACCAGCTGAACGGTTTCCGGATAAAGAGCGCCCAAGGCACGCAGGTTTTTCAAATTTTTGCCTTCAAACTGTTTGCTGCCTTTATACGCAGCGTCCAGGATATCAGCCGCCACAAATGCGGATTCAATGCCGTTGCGGCTTAAAAGGGTGGCATTGGCCACCGAAGCATTCCCGGTTTCTGCCGTGGCGGACAGTTTTTTGCCGTCAATGACGACCTTGTTGGAGATCAGCTGGGCCAGCACGCCGCCCAGAGGATAATACGTGCCGCCTGTACCGCCGGTGGCAATGCCGAAAAAGATTCTGTCTACCGCTGCAGCCTGGGATGAAAACAGGCAGGTCGCCATAAACAGGGTTGAAACAAACCATGCGATTTTTTTCATAAAACCTTCCTCCTTTTACTTCATATAAAAAACATTTCCCGGGAAAAACCCTGTTTTTAACCCGGAAAACCTAACATCCGGTACACGATGGGGAATGGTATCTGTATTGAAGGCAATACAGTAACACCTTTCCAACCACGGATTCAACCAAGGTTCCTGTTTTTCATAAGAAATGCGCAAACCCAAGGCCGCGGGCATTGCATATTATGCCTGTTTTCTGTTATTCAGGTATCTATGACACAAACGAATTCACCTGTATCGTACAAGCAGCATCAATAACACATGACAACCCAATCATCCTTTGCCCAAAAGTTTACAGATCAGGTGCTTGACACCATCCGGGAACACGACATGGTTGCCCCCGGTCACAGGGTATTGATCGGCGTTTCCGGCGGTCCGGATTCCATAACTCTGGCGCAGGTTTTGACGGATTTAAAAAAAGATCTGGATATCCGTATCAGCCTGGCACATCTGAACCATATGCTTCGGGGCAGCCACGCCTTGGCCGATGAGGCCTTTGTCCGTGAATTTGCCCGGGAACATAACCTTGACCTGGTCGTTGAAACCAAAAATGTAGCAGAACTTGCCAAAACCCAACGGCTTTGTGTTGAAGAGGCCGGCAGAAATGCCAGGTATGATTTTTTTACCCGGATTGCCCGGGAAAAAGGATTTCACCGTATTGCCCTGGGCCATAACCGGGATGACAATATAGAGCAGGTTTTAATGAATCTTATCCGGGGGGCAGGTCCCCGCGGCCTTCGGGGGATTCCGCCGGTCAGGCAGGAAAAATTTATACGCCCCTTGATCCGGATGCCCAGAGCCGATATCCTGGCGTTTCTTGATGAGATAAACCAAGGTTATAGGATTGATGGGTCCAATGAGGACACATCCTACCTTCGCAACCGAATCCGGCATTGTCTGATCCCGTTTCTTGAAACGGAGTTCAATCCCGACATTAAAGCAGGGATAGAGCGCATGTCCGGCATCATCGGACAGGAAGATGATTTTCTGGACCAGATGGCCCGAACCGCCCTGGACAAGGCAACAATTAAAAGGGAAAAAGATCAGATTGATTTGTCCATACAAGCACTTAACACACTTGACCTGGCCCTGGGTGCCCGGGTCATCTGCGCAGCATTGTTATCGGTAAAACAGAATTTAAGACGAATTTCCAACACCCATATCCGGGATATCCTTTACTTTGCAGGCAAAGAAGGAGAATCAGGAAAGAGTCTGGACCTTCCCGGGCAAATTCGGGTATACAGGTACAGGGATCTTCTGCGTATAAAAAAAGAAGAAACAGCGCTGCGGACACTTGGCAGGCATCTTAAGGCCCGCCGGTATCAAAATGGACCACCGGGCGAAAACCCCGGGACATAACCCTTGTATAAAATAAATTTATGTTTATATATATTCACTGGTGTTTTTAGCCGGATTAATCTAAGAGAGGAAAAACATTGAATCAATTTTATAAAAATATCTCCCTTTGGCTGGTGATTGTCCTGATGATGGTCATGCTTTACAATATTTTCAACCAGCAGCAGGGCGGCCAGTCAGACATCGGCTATTCAGAGTTTTTATCCCTTGTGGAAGGCGGCCGGGTTCACAGTGTGGTTATCCAGGGCCGGGATCTGATCATTACAGACACCAGCGGTGCGAAGTTCAGCAGCTATGCCCCGGACGATGCCCAGCTCATCGATACCCTGCGTAAAAGCAAAGTGGCCATCAAGGCCAAGCCGCCGGCTGAATCATCCTGGTTTATGTCCATTATCGTTTCCTGGCTTCCCATGATTGTACTCATCGGGGTCTGGATCTTTTTCATGCGTCAGATGCAGGGCGGCGGCGGCGGGGGCAAAGCCATGTCTTTTGGCAAAAGCCGGGCCAGGCTCATAGATGACAAGGGGGAAAAGGTAACCTTTGCCAATGTCCAGGGCATTGATGAAGCCAAGGAGGAACTCACCGAAGTGGTGGACTTTCTGAAAAACCCAAATAAATATACCCGGCTGGGCGGCCGTATCCCCAAGGGTGTGCTTCTGGTGGGCAATCCCGGTACCGGCAAAACCCTGCTTTCCAGGGCCGTGGCAGGGGAAGCAGGGGTCCCGTTTTTCACCATCTCTGGATCTGATTTTGTTGAAATGTTCGTGGGCGTCGGTGCCTCCCGGGTCCGGGATCTGTTTGCCCAGGGCAAGAAAAACGCCCCGTGTATTATATTCATTGACGAAATTGATGCCGTGGGCCGCCAGCGAGGTGCGGGCCTTGGCGGCGGGCACGATGAACGGGAACAGACCTTGAACCAGCTTTTAGTGGAGATGGACGGATTTGAATCCAATGAAGGGGTTATTCTCATGGCAGCCACCAACCGGGCCGATGTTCTGGATCCGGCACTGCTGCGTCCCGGCCGGTTTGACCGCCAGGTGGTGGTGGACATGCCCGATATCAAAGGTCGTGAAGGCATATTGCGGGTACACATGAAAAGAAGCCCCCTGGCCGATGACGTTAATCCGGGCCTTCTGGCCAAAGGGACGCCCGGTTTTTCCGGCGCAGATCTGGAAAACCTGTGCAATGAGGCCGCCCTTCTGGCAGCCAAGCGCAACCATGAAAAACTGTCCATGCGCGATTTTGAAGATTCCAAGGACAAGGTTTACATGGGGCTTGAAAGAAAATCCAAGGTAATCAAGGAAGAAGAAAAAAAGACCACAGCCTACCACGAGGGGGGTCATGCCCTGGTGGCCCGGTTCCTGCCCAATACGGATACCGTGAATAAAATCACCATCATCCCCAGGGGAAGGGCTGCCGGGGTGACCTGGTTCCTGCCCGAGGAAGGGGATTTCAAATACAAGGACCAGCTGGAAAACGAACTGGCCATTGCCTTTGGGGGCCGTGTGGCAGAAGAGATCATATTCAAACGAATCTCCACCGGGGCGTCCAATGACATAAAGCAGGCCACCAAACTTGCCAACCGCATGATCAGAAGTTTTGGCATGAGTGATGCCCTGGCACCTGTCTCCTATGAAGATCATGATGACAATATCTTCATCGGCAGGGAAATGACCCAGGCCAAAGGTTATTCCGAAGCCACGGCCCAGAAAATAGACGCTGAGGTGGCAGGCCTGATCAGCCGCGCATATAACACGGCCAAAACCATTTTAGAGGAGAATATCGACCTCCTCCATGCCCTGACAGACCTTCTCCTGGAAGAAGAAACCGTTATGGGGCCTGAATTGGATGATCTTATTGAAAGCCTGCGCCCGGAGTTTGATTTCTTCGGACGCCGGAACATCCGGACTGAACCGGAGCCGCCCAAAGAGGAGGCGAACCCGGAACACGATGGGGAGAAAGATGTCAAGGATGACGGCTCCGACAATACAGTGGCAAAAGGCCCTGATCCGAACACGCCGGATTCTGATGCCCGGATTGTTGAGACGACGAATCTGAACCCGCCGGAGGAGTTCAATGCGTCCAAGGACAAAAAAGAGGATAATTAGTTTTCAACAGCCAACATTTACCCGGGGAATTTTTTGACCTCCACAGCCTTTACACTTGAATTTGGCCGCTTTAAACTGGATCTGGGTCCAAGGGCCTGTATCATGGGTATTTTAAACACCACGCCGGATTCCTTTTCAGACGGGGGAAAATACACCAGCCTGGACAAAGCCCTGACCCGGGCCCGGGAGATGGTGGCGGCAGGTGCCCATATCCTGGACATCGGCGGAGAATCCTCCAGGCCGTTTTCCGAACCGGTGAGTGAGCAGGAAGAACTTGACCGGACCATTCCTGTCATTGAGGCCATTGCAAGCCGGATTGAGATTCCCATCTCCATTGATACGGTGAAAGCAAAGGTGGCAAAAGAGGCCCTTGCTGCCGGGGGAGCCATTATCAATGATATCTCTGCCTTTGAAAAAGACCCTGCCATGGTGGATGTGGCCGTGGAAACCGGTGCCTTGGCAGTTCTCATGCACATGAAAGGCACACCAAAAACCATGCAGGTGAACCCAAGCTATGATGATCTTATGGGTGAAATCATCACCTATCTGCAGGAACGGGTTCATTTTGTGCTTAAAAAAGGCATGGCCCCCCAAAATATTATTTTGGATCCGGGCCTGGGGTTTGGCAAAACCGTTGCGCACAACCTTGTGCTGATCAAGGAACTTCACCAGCTCACGGCCCTTGGGTATCCAGTGCTCATGGGGCCGTCCAGAAAATCCTTTATCCAGCGTGTGCTGGGCAATGTTTCGGGGCAAAAGGCCGGGCCCTGGGATGCAGGTACAGAATACGGGACCCTAGCTGCCTGCGCAGCATCCCTGATGAACGGCGCACACATTATCCGGGTTCATGATGTTGAAGCGGTGTGCGCATTCTCACACATCATTGACGCCATCAGGAATGCTTAAGCCCCGGCAGATATCTTCACTTTCCCGCCTGGCTGTGTCGGCCGCGGTGATGGCGATTTTTATTTTTACCGCCTGCACCCAGGAACCTAGGGAAACAAACCTGCTTCTGCCTGTGGATTATGCCAATGTTCCGGATGATATGATTTTGAGCACTTTTCACACAGACAAAATCGAAGTCAGGATAAAATGCAGGCCCAAACACATTGAAAAACTCTCCAGGGAAAGCCTGGTCTATCCCGCAGACATTTATACGGATCTGGCCTTTGACCCGGCGGGCGGCACAGATGCCATTGAACCGGGCCGTTATCTGCTGCCTGTGGATAAAAACCGGCTTCCTTTGGAAAATTCTGTTTCCATTATTAACATCACACCTTTTTATTTAAGCATCCGCCTGGAAAGAAAAGTGACCCGGGTATTCAAGGTGATGGTTCCGTTTATCGGAGAAACGGCCAAGGGCTATATGGCGCTTTCACCGGTGTGTGAACCCGCCACCGTGGCCCTGACCGGTGCACAATCCCTGATCAACCGGATTAAACAGCTCACCACCAAACCCGTGGACCTGAACAATGCCAATGAAGATTTTAAAAAGGAAGTCCCCATTGACCTTGAGCAGCCTGAACTTTTCACCGTAGCCCAGTCCGTTTTTGTGGTGTCCGTGCCGGTTCAGCCGCTTCCAGGAACCCGGACCATTGAACAGATTCCAATAGAACTTAAAAACCCGCCCGGGAAAAAAATCAGCATTGAACCGTCAAGCATTTCCATTGATATTAAAGGTCCCCAGGAAGATTTGAACAACACGTCCCTGACAGACAAAATTTATGCGTTCATGGATCTTGAAGGCCTTAAACCCGGGGTCTATGCCCGGCATGCCTATATTGACGTCCCCATGGAACTGGTCATGACCAATGCCTCACCCCGGGTATTTACCGTTAAAATTGAATAAAGGACAAGGAGAAAACATGCTGCTGGTAATTGATGTGGGCAATACCAATACGGTAATCGGCGTTTATGAAAACGAAGCGTTGAAGCAGGACTGGCGTATCAGAACCATCAGGGAAACCACGGCTGATGAATTCAATATCCTGGCCCGGGCCCTGTTTGCTGACAAGGGCATCCGGTTCACGAACATCACAAAAATCGTTATATCCTCCGTGGTACCGTCCTCGGTGAGGATATTAAATGCTTTCTGCGAACGCTATCTGGATCTTACGCCCGTGTGGATCAATTCGGCATCCGTAAAAAAATTGATGCCCATTCTTTATTCCAACCCCAACGAGGTAGGCGCAGACCGCATTGTCAATGCCGTGGCAGCGTATGAAAAACATAAAAAAGCCCTGATCATCATTGATTTCGGCACAGCCACCACCTTTGACGCCATCTCGGAAAAAGGCGAATACCTTGGCGGCGCCATCTGCCCCGGGGTGATGATCTCATCCGAAGCCCTGTTCCAGAGGGCTTCCCGCCTGCCCCGGGTGGAAATTTTCAAGGCACCGGAACGGGTGATCGGCAATGACACCATTGAAAGCATCAAGTCAGGTATCATTTACGGCAACGCAGCCATGGTGGACGGTATGGTGGACCGGATGAAACAGGAAATGAAGACCACACCCATGATTGTTGCCACGGGCGGACTGGCCCCACTCATTGCCGAGGTATCCAATGCCATTGAATCCGTGGACTTGGCCCTGACCCTGGATGGTCTTAAAATCATCAGCCGGGCATTGTAAAGTCTTATTCAAGGGCCGGGTTTAAGCGGTTTAAAAAACTCAGGATGCCGTGGTAAAAAAGACCTGGGGAGGTTTGGGGGGTGAACAGGTCTGGTTCAGCCGCCTGGCCGTATCTTTGATGGGGCCGTCCTTCATCAGCCTTGCCTGTTCAGGACATGCCTTGATACAGGCGCAGCACAAAATACACCGGGCAGTAATGGTGGCAAATCCGTTTTCCGCATCAATGGCAGATGACGGGCAGACCGTGGCGCAGGTTCCACAGTTTGTGCATGCATCCGTCACCTCAATGAAGTCCGGGGCGCCTTTGCCCATGCCGTCCTTATACGGAAAATTCCCCGGCACCTTTAATGCGGAAATCTTCTTCAACTCATTGATCTCTTTGAGCAGATCCCCGGTATTGTTGCCAAAGTCTGCGGCCATTCTCAGATCGTTTTCATCCGGTCTGTTCATGGCAACGGGAATATCTGCGCTTGCAAAGGCGTGTTCGCCGATAAAGGCAGCCCCGGAAACCGGGATAAATCCGCATACGGATGCAATATCCTTAAGTTCCAGCAGGGCATCGTCATATTCCCTGTTACCGTATACTACGGTGAGTACGGCCGGGGTGTTAGACGCCGTCAGTTTCTTAAAAAAATCAGCCGCATCCGCGGGCAGGCGGCCAGCATACACAGGCGCGCCCAGCAGAACGATATCATTGTCATCAAAGGGTGCAATCACGGTGTCCCTGATTTCCGGACGAGTGAAATTGACGGCGGCTATGGCGGAAGCACTGATATCCAGATTCTGGGCAAGGCCCTGGGTTATGGCCCTAAGCACTGTTTCGGTTGTTTTGGTGGGACTGAAATATACAAGGGTAATTTTTTTCATGCCTGAAACCTCCATTTGTTTCCAATCAATTGCCGAGGTGGTATCGAATGCTATCGTATCCTGGTATTCCCGACAAAGGGTAACACGGCTGCCTTCAATGCCTCCATGTCATCGACGCTTAGAAAATGATCATCCACAGCGGCAAAATCCGGATCCAGCACATCCACGTTCCGGGAACAGGGCTGGAGTACATAGGATGCTGCCCCCCGGATCATTTTGCCGATATTTTTCATGATAGCGGGCGTGACAAACGGCTTTGCGCAAGTGGTTCTGAATTCATAGGCCAGTGCTTTTTTCATGATCAGCGAAATACTTTCCATGACCCGGTCCAGGTGTCCGGGGTTTTTCATCACCATGGGATAGTGGTCTGTATCTGTTTTAATATCCATGGCCAGATAATCCACAAGGCCCTGGTCAAAAAGCGCGTCCAGTATTCTGGGGGCCGTGCCGTTGGTATCCAGCTTGACTTTATAACCCATCTGCCGGACCGTTTGGATAAAATCAATCAGATCCGCCTGAAGGGTGGGTTCTCCGCCGGTAACGGCAACCCCCTCAATCATGCCCCTGCGTTTATCCAGAAAGGTCAGAATCTCTTTCTGGTTCGGGCTGCTCGAACCAGAACCACCGGAACTGCCGCCCCCGTCGGGGCCGGCAGATCCGGCAGCAAGATCCGGATTATGGCAGTAAGGACAGGTGAAGTTGCACCCCCGGGTGAATACCACACAGGCTATGGTCCCCGGAAAATCAATCATGGAGTTCTTTTGAAATCCGCCAATATACATGGAATAATGGCTTTCAAAAAGCTATGATGCGATTTTTGTCGCCACATTCTCGGCGGCATAGGTCTTGCGCATTTTAAATTCCGTCTGCTTGCCGTTGTTCCACTGGCTCACCGGTCGCAGATACCCCACCACCCTGGAGTAGATTTCCGTGTCGGCATTGCAGATTTCGCATGTGGCATGTTCCCCTGCAATATAGCCGTGGGACGGACAGACACTGAATGTGGGCGTCAGGGTGAAATAAGGCAGACGGAAGGTGTTGGACACCTTGGATACCATGTGTTTGACCACCTCAATGTCTGAAACCTCTTCACCCAGAAACAGGTGCTGGACCGTGCCGCCTGTGTATTTGGTCTGCAGTTCATCCTGTAGTTCCAGGGCCTCAAACAAGTCGTCGGTATAGTTCACCGGCAGGTGGGTGGAGTTGGTGTAAAAGGGATCTGAACCATTCTTGAATTCTTCTTCATTGGCGCAGATAATGTGTTTGAATTTCTTTTTATCCAGTTTGGCAAACCGGTAGGTAGTGCCTTCGGCAGGGGTTGCTTCCAGGTTGAATATTTCACCGGTACTTTCCTGCAGGCTTTCGATTTTGCTTCGGATATGATCCATGGCTTTGACGGCAAAGGCCTGGCCCCGGGGTGTGGCAATGCCGCAGTCTATGCCCAGGAAATTGAGGCATGCCTCATTCATGCCAAGGACGCCGATGGTGGAAAAGTGGTTGCGCCAGTAAACGCCGGTATTTTCCTTGATTTGTCGCAAATAGAATTTTGAATAGGGATACAAATCTCCTTCGGTGAATTTTTCAAGAATTTTGCGCTTGATGCCCAAAGATTTTGCACTTAGGTCAATCAGTTTATCCATGCGGCTGAAGAAATCAGCCTCATCCTGGGCAAGGCGCCCGATCCTTGGCAGATTCAGGGTGACAACCCCGATGGAACCGGTCAGGGGGTTTGCGCCGAAAAGCCCGCCGCCACGCTTGCGCAGTTCCCGGTTGTCCAGTCTGAGTCGGCAGCACATGGAGCGTGCATCCTCAGGGTCCATGTCGGAATTGACAAAGTTGGAAAAATAGGGGATGCCGTATTTGCCCGTCATTTTCCAGATATTTTCCAGTTTGGGATTGGACCAGTTGAAATCTGCAGTAATGTTGTAGGTGGGAATGGGGAAAGTGAACACCCTGCCCTTGGCATCGCCTTCCATCATCACCTCTGCAAAGGCTGCATTGACCATGTCCATCTCTTCCTGGAATGCAGCATAGGTTTCTTTCTGGTATTTCCCGCCAATGATGACCGGGGTGTCTTTGAGTGTGGCGGGCACGTTCAGGTCCATGGTGATATTGGTGAAAGGCGTCTGGAAACCCACCCGGGTGGGTATATTGATGTTGAAGACAAATTCCTGCAGCGCCTGTTTGATCTCCTTGTATTCAAGGTCGTCATACCGGACAAAAGGGGCCAGCAACGTATCGAAATTGGACATGGCCTGGGCCCCTGCCGCTTCTCCCTGCAAGGTATAAAAAAAGTTCACGATCTGGCCCAGGGCGCTTCTGAAATGTTTGGGCGGACAGGATTCCACCTTGCCGGCCACGCCTTTGAATCCTTCAAGGAGAAGATCCTGCAGATCCCAGCCCACACAGTATACGGACAGAAGGCTTAAATCATGGATATGGATATCTCCGCTATAATGGGCATCCCTGATGACCGGAGGATAGATTTTATTGAGCCAGTACTCGGCAGTGATATCCGAGGAGATGTAGTTGTTCAGCCCCTGGAGGGAGTAGCTCATGTTCGAGTTTTCCCTGACCTTCCAGTCCATACGGCTGATGTAAGATTCCATGAGGCCGACATTTTCATTGATGGCAATTTTCCGGATCTGGTTGTGCTGTTCCCGGTAGATAATATACGCCTTGGCGGTTTTGTAAAACGGGGAATCCAGAAGTACCCGTTCCACAATATCCTGGATCTCCTCTACCTCGGGAATGGGCCCCAGTTGAAGGTCCCGGGCAAGGGTCAGTGCCCGCATGGTCATTTTTTTGGCGTCCCTGCCGTTGAATTCTCCTGTTGCTTCACCCGCTTTGATCAAAGCATTTGTTATTTTGGAAGAATCAAACGCAGCTACCCGTCCGTCTCTTTTTTTGATCTGTTCAAACATCTGACTACCTCTTGAAATCTGATTGATATTCGCATACTCTGATGAGAACGTAGCCGGGTGGACCCCGGACTACGAATCAGGTTTAACCCAACATATAGTTACGTGTCAAGAAAAAAAACTATATATTGTGTTTTTTTACACGAATCACACAAGAGTGCCATGCAGCTTGACCAGAATCCCTTTTTTAGAAAAACAATAACGCCTTGGTATGATTCCAATTTCTCCTGCTGGGGCCTGATCTGGTCCATGGTGATCGTCTTCTGTTTTTCCGTGGGCGGGGTGATCGTGGCGAATAATGATCCGGTTCTTGTCCCCCATATATGGTTTCCGTTATTGCTGGCAGGACTTTCAGGTTTTGTGGTTGTTAAGGTTTATGTGCGGTTAAACAACAGAATCAACAACGAATAAGCTATCCTAAGATGTTCCCCACCACCTCAAGAAGATGATGAACAATCTGTGCCGTAACCCCCCATATCACCACATCCTTACATGGATAGGTCAGTTCCATGACTCCGGGCCTGGGTCGGCGGCCGGCAAAGCCTTTTTCCAGGTGGGTCTGCCAGAGGGTTTCAAACGGAATTTCAAGCACCCTTGAAATTTCCTGGGTATCAAAAACAATTTCATCTTTCTGGTTCCAGATGCCTGCAAACGCCTGGATATCCCGGTTTTTCAAGGTCTGAAAATGACCCAGCGATCCGATATACTGCACATTATCAGGAATAATGCCTGTTTCTTCATAAAGCTCACGAAAGGCCGCCTGTCTGGCCGAAGCATCTGTCTTTTCCACATGCCCGCCGGGAAAAGCCATCTGGTTGCGCCAGGCATATCCTTCCCGGTCTGCTTTCTGGATAAAGAGCAGGGCAGGTTCCCGGCGGAAAAGAAAGAGCGCCATCACAGATGTGGGCTTAAACAGGTCCGGGGCCGGGGCCGGCGGATGGGAGGCCGAGACAATAGCACAATTAATTTTTTCAATATATGAAGGGATGTTCATGAACCGTCCAAACGCTGGTTTTTCACCCAGGAACTAATAAAAATGCACATTAGTCAAACCTACAATCTTAATCTGCCCTTGTCAAACCGGGTCTTTTTGAATTTTAACTCTTTGTCTTGACAATCAGGTTTTTGCGACAATTATTAGTAAAAATTTTTAATTTTAATTTAACCTGTTAAGTTATAGGAGTTACAATGGCAGAAAAAGAAACCAGACAATTTAAAACCGAAGTCCAGCAGCTTTTGCATCTGATTATCCACTCTCTTTATTCCAACAGAGAGATTTTTATCCGGGAGTTGATTTCAAACGCCTCGGACGCCATTGACAAGGCCAGATTCAAGGAACAGACAGAACCGGATCTGTTTGCCGATGACAATGATTACCATATCCGCCTGGCTGCGGACAAGGAAGCCAAGACCTTCACCATCACGGATAACGGCATCGGCATGACCTTTGACGAGGTCAATGATAACATCGGCACCATTGCCCAGTCCGGTACTGCCGCCTTTATGGAAGCCTTGGCAAAATCAAAAAATGAAACAGGTCTGTCCCCGGAACTCATTGGCCAGTTTGGTGTGGGGTTTTATTCTGCCTTTATCGTGGCAGACAAGGTGCGTCTGGACACCAGAGCCCCGGGCCAGGAAAAGGGTGTACGATGGGAATCCGACGGCAAGGGCGAATATACCCTTGAAGAGATTGACAAGGAAAAACGGGGGACACAAATTACCCTGTTCCTTAAAGACCCGGAAGAGGGGGACCAGGATTTCACCGAAGACTACACCATCCGCCACATCGTTAAGAAGCATTCCGACTTTGTCACCTACCCCATCATCATGAACGTGGAGACCTCCGAGCCCATTCCTGAAAATGAGATCATCAAAGGTGCGGACGGCAAGCCCATCGGGGACACCTATCGGAAAGTCAGAAAAGACGAGACCCTGAACTCCATGAAGGCCATCTGGGCCAAGTCCAAGGAAGATGTTACCCAAGAGGAGCACAAGGAGTTTTATAAACACATTTCCCATAACTGGGATGACCCCTGTGAAATTATTCACAAAAAGTTCGAAGGGGTGACCGAGTATGATGTGCTGATGTATCTTCCCTCCAAGGCCCCCTTTGACATGTTCCGGCCGGAACGTAAACACGGCATGCAGCTTTACTGCAAACGTGTTTTCATCATGGATGACTGCAAGGAGCTTCTGCCCGAGTACCGAGGGTTTGTCCAGGGCATTGTGGATGCACCGGACCTGAATCTTAATGTCAGCCGAGAGATTCTCCAGGATGACCGCCTGGTCAGAAATATCCGCAAAAATCTGGTCAAACAGATTTTCTCCGTACTCGAAGAGATG
>NZ_JBFXHE010000076.1:0-14271 GCF_050177295.1 Desulfobacter sp. | reverse complement strand
GAAATTATCTCTGATTTGCGTCTTGCCGGAGATGCCGCTTACAACAACTACGAATTCCATAAAGCAATTGAAAATTTAAAACCGCGTCATACTCGGGTATGTAAGGTTACATGTTGCTCATTTCATAGCTTCAAAGGCGTGATGGATAACGCCATCTTTTTTGATGAATGAGATCCGCGAAGAACGCAAGCAAGTCTTTGTCTTGATTTTTCCAGGGCATCATCTGACGTGCAGCCAGATCGCCGTAAGGGCCAACTATCGGACGGGACTGGCTCAGGCCCACTTCGGTCCCGTAATAAATAATCGGTGGGTGTTTCTGCCGAAATTGGAGTTTCGCACCCAGTCGAAGTCGTTCCTTTTTGTTCTTGGCTTCATACAAAAAGCGATTCATGTCGTGGTTGTCTAAAAAGGCCGGGAGGACGCATTTTGCGGGGAACTTCGCGTGGTGGGCATTGAGTAGTGCTTGGGCGATCTCGATAGAGGGCTCCCCTGCCGGATGGGCCACGTATGCCTTGGCTATGCGCTGAAACTCAAAGTCCAGAAGGCCGTCCAAAACTTGGACGTATTCCCGCATGACCCCGCCGCAGTCTGGTCTTCCAAGTTGCGAACGCAGCCAATGCCAATGTTTGCGAGGAATCTTCAATGTCTTTAGCTCGTTGTAACGCCTGCAAGCGGGCTGGGATGATATTTATCTCATGAAAGTGCTTGGAGTCAATACAATTTAAATGCGTTTGCCCTGGCAGTTACGAACTGCCATCTTGAACGACCTAATCGGGCACAGCGAGGATGCTTCGCATGGGTTAAGCAGGGACAATCTTGTCAAAGATCAAAAAATTACATTTACCGAGCAAACAAAAACCTAACCGGACATCACTGGACTCATCTGGATTTTATCAAAAAAATAATGATTTTGCCGAAAAAATGCAGGGACCCGGGGTAAAATATTCCGCATTGATTCTCCCCCCAAGTCCCTGATCAGACCACAGACCTATCTTGAATTTCTAATCAAGATAATCAACATGTTTAACGATTTCTGCCACAACCTTTTCTTTCTTTTCATTAAACATGGCTTTGTTTTTTTCAAAAAGATTGTTTCCTTTTGTATCAATGGAGACAATCAATGGGCCGAACTGCTTGACACGCATCACCCACATGGCTTCGGGCATGCCTAAGTCCAGCCATTCAACGGATTCTACATCTTCCACCCGGCTTGCGGCCAAAACTGCACACCCGCCGGGAAATACCGTATGAATCGCTTTATATGCTTTACAGCCTTCTGCGGTTTTGGGACCCATTCCGCCCTTACCCACAACCAATTTAACGCCGGTTGCTTCCAAAAACTCCTTTTGAAGTTTTTCCATGCGCATACTGGTGGTGGGGCCAATGGAAATCACATCGTACTTGCCGGGTTGATCTTTTCTTTCCTGCATGATGGGACCGGCATGGAAAATGGCTTTGCCAGCAAGGTCAATCGGGAGGTCTTTTCCCTGATGAATATGGCGGTGATGAACATCATCCCGGCTGGTGATCAAATATCCGTCAAGAAAAATGACATCGCCAATGGTCAGGTCTTCAAGATCTTCGTTTTTAATCGGGGTTGTCAGGGTTTTTGTACTCATATTGCGGCTCCTTTATGTGAGAGAACTTCATATTCCAGGTTGGAATCAAACTTGATGAGCGCTCTTCTGTGCGCCCAGCATCCAGTGGACAGGCCAACGGCAATCGTAGCCGGATGGCGTCCGGCCTGTTCAATATTGACACCCATGACTGAGTTTTTACCGGTAAGGCCGCCAGGACCGATCCCAATGTCATTGAGACCTTTTTCAATCATTTTTTCCAGCTCTGCGCCGCGTGCGTTGCTGTTCTGTGTGCCAACAGGGCGAAGCAGGGCTTTTTTGGACAATTTGGCTGCCACTTCAACAGATCCTGCAATACCAATACCTACCAAGAGCGGTGGACAGGCGTTGATGCCATAGGAGGTGATCTGGTCGAATATGAATTTGACCGCGCCATCATAGCCTTCAAGGGGCATCAGGACCTTTGCGGTGCCGGGCAGACTACATCCGCCGCCGGCCATGTACATATAGATCTTTACCTCATCATTGTTGGGAACAACCTCCCAGTCGATCCAGGGGATTCTTGTGCCGACATTATTGCCGGTATTTTTTTCATCAAATATTTCAACGCAGTTATGACGCAGGGGCGATTCTACAGTGGCTTTTTTTACCGCTTCAACCAGGCAATTTTCAATTTCGTCGATCAGCGGAAATTTAGAACCAACCTGCACAAAATACTGGATAACACCCGTATCCTGACAAGCCGGTCTGTTAAGCTTATGGGCCATATCCAGGTCATCAAACATGGCATCATAAATCAATTTTGCCATGGGGGTATCTTCCTGTTCCCTGAGTTCTTTGAGTTTGGCAATAACATCATCTGGAAGATGCTTGCCTGCATAACCGGTGAAGTCGGCCATGACCTGAATGAATCGTTCGCGTTGTGTGGTTAGGTCCATTAATTTTGTTCTCCTTTGCAGTTGTGGTTCGAACGCCGCAGATGTACTCCTTTGCGTTCAAACACGGGGTTTAAAGATAGGAACTTAATAAATACAAACCATACGGGACTGTCGTCTTCCCTTCAAAAAAAAATACCACGAAGATTTGGCGCCCATTATGCGCCCGAACCTTCGTGGTATTTTAATTATGTCCGTTACAAAAGTGATTTGGGTCAGAGTTCCCGTTACTGACCAATTAAACCATACATAACGGTTGTATCAAAAAAAAAGCCACAAAGACTTGGCGGATATTTTCCGCCTTAACCTTCGTGGCATTTGTGATATTTTTGTCTTAGAAAAGCTGATTTAAATTAAAACGGCTCTTCTGCCTTTACACCTTATTTACCGCACTTGCCTTCTGGCAAACGTAACCTTTTCTTCCCTGCATTTATGAAAGCCTGTAAACTGCCTGCCTGGCAATCTTTATAAAAAGACCTTCAAGCTTTGAGAAAAATAATAAAAACTAATTTTAACGGTATGCTATATTAGGATCAGCCCGGATGTCAAGCATTAAAATGCAACCCAGATAATTGCAGGTTAAGTTGCCTGTCAAAGATTATTCTTCAAGTTCGCCGATTTGCAGCCTGGCAGACTTTTTCCCGGGCACATCGGTTCGAATGATAATCTTCACCACTTTGAATGAGTGCATTCTCTTTTGGGAACATAACATTGAAGACTCCCGTAGTACTCAAATTAAAAAACCGGAACGATAATAGTCCATTAGTCCCTTTTCAAATGAGTATTCGGGAACAAAGCCAATTTTTTCTTTTGCAAGGGACATGTCACATTCTGTGTGATTTTGATATGCACCCTCAAAAGGGTTTTCTATATATTCCGGTTTCCTGTTCAGGCCAAGAATAGCATTGAGCTGTTCAACGATCTGATTAAAAGAGGTTGCTTTTCCGGACCCACAATTGACAATACAGCTTTCTTTTGCCTTTGAAGCAAGGATGTTGGCGTTTACAACATCTTTGACATAGATATAATCTCTTTTTTGTGCTCCGAATTTGAAAAGCCTTGGATTGCCTTTCTGCATTTGCTGCGCAAATTGATACACCATTGTAGCTCTTGTCCCTTTATGGTTTTCTCTTGGACCGAATATGTTGCAATATCGAAGCCCGACAACAGTGAGGTCTGAATGTTTTACCGCAAGTTCCAGGGAAAAATCATCCAGCAGTTTTTTTGCCCTGGCATAAGGGGTTTGCGGATTTGGCGGGTCACTTTCATGGTATGGGGCCGGGTTGTTACCATATATCGCAGTTGATGAGGCATACACGATCTTTCTGCATCCATGGGCGATGACATAGTTGAATAATTGTATAGACGATTCAAGATTGGCTCTCATAATCTCTTTTTCATCATTTACTCTTGTGCCGTTAATTGCGGCCTGATGAAAGAGAATATCAACCTTTCCAATCGCGTTCCAATCTATTCCAAGGAACCCTGGGTACAAGCATTTTCCCTTGAACTCCGGCATGATTTGTTCAGATTCATGTCCTGTAATAATCACTTCGTGTCCTTGCTCCTGAAGAGCCAGGGTCAGGTTGGAACCAACAAACCCGGTTCCTCCGGTTACTAAGCATCTCATAAGTTTTTCCTAATATAATTGTGGGTTTTGGCTGATCAATTGCCTGTATTACTTATTCATCCCAGAGGTTTCCGTCTGCATAGGGTGAGCCCGGTATTTCCCAGGAATCCCCAGGAATATACCTTGAATGCGCATCAAGGGTTGCTATGGCCTCCATGTCCTGTTCCGATAAGAAAATATCCATGGCAGCCAAATTTTCAATCAGGTGGGTGGGGGTCACGGACTTTGGAATAACTGCGGTTCCCCGGACAACTGCCCATTTGATAAGTACCTGGGCTGGTGTGCAATTATGTTTTGCTGCAATTTCAAGAATTATTGGATTTTCAATCAGGCTGGGTTCATTTTGAGATTTCCACGCCGCAGGACGGTCCGAGGAACCAAGCGGCGAATAAGCAGTCAAAAATATTTGATTGGACTTACAGTACGCTATCATTTTATTTTGCTGCAAAAAGGGATGCAGTTCGATCTGGTTCACTTCCGGTTTGATCCCGGATTCACAGATTAGAGCATCCAATTTTTTTATGCTGAAATTAGATACCCCTATATGGCGGATTAAACCGCTTTTAACGCATGCCGCCATAGCTTCCCAGGTCTCCAGGATCGGAACCTTCGAAAGACTTATGAAATCATTTGTTTTTTTAGGATATATAACCCCGGGCCTGAAAACAACGGGCCAATGAATCAGATAAAGATCCAGGTAATCCAACCCAAGATTATTCAATGTCTGTTTCAGTGCATTTGCAACATCTTCTTTTTTATGTGCGTTATTCCATAGTTTTGAGGTGACCCAAACCTCTTCCCGGGATACTGTGCCCTCCCTATACACTTGTTTAAGGGCTTGTCCGACTTCCTTCTCATTGCCGTAGATCGCAGCACAGTCAATATGCCGGTATCCTGATGCTAATGCCTGCCTGATGGCGTTGTATACTTGTGCAGGTTTTGATTTCCACGTTCCAAGCCCGATCATGGGCATGCTATCATTGTTGCTAAATTTTAAAAGTTGCACTCGATGATCCAGTTTTTTTTGTGTTGCATTTTTAATAAGCCCATTTATCAATGCTTTTGAGGGTTTAATGATTTATATGACGGCTTCATGGTATCTACCGAAATGCCTGTTATTTGGGCATTTCTTAAAGTCAAGCTCTAAAAACTGGATCATCGAGTGAAGAAGGCAGCAAAAAACTCGGCGATAGTCAATATATGGCCTTGGTCTGTCTTTGACGATATAGAAAACGCCGTTGATGATGTACTGGATGAGGTTGAAAGCTTCCGTTACTCACCCCTCGAACAATCCGGGTCTGTTTTTCAGATATTGCTTGGGAAGGATACCAAAGCGTTTCCTGAACGCTTCACTGAAATGGCTGACATTGGTGTACCCCACATGCCATGCGGTCTGGCTGACATTGGTCCGGGTCTCATCCAGAAGCTGCATCGCCTTTTGCATCCGGTATTCCCGGAAATAGTTAAACACACTTTTTCCATATATCTGTCTGAATCCGGCCTGAAGTTTTGCCGGGGTCATACATGTCATTTTGGACAGCTTCTCCAGGGACGGGGGCGACTGCAGGTCAGCGACCAACAGGTCCCTTGCCTTTAATATATTTTGTTTTTCATCCGGGCTTAAAGATTGCCCCTGGGGCGACCGGCAGTGGTCAAGCCCCAGGGCGGCCAGGTGCAGACATAGCAGTTCCAGGCTTTTACCCTCCAGGTAGAGGGGCCAGGGAAAGGCGTTGCTGGATCTGTTTAAAAGTTGGTATACAACGGTTTGAATATCCGGTGTCATGGGCCTGATATTTACAAACTCGATCTGTGACGCACTTTTCAGGATTGCCTGCATCTCCAAAGGCAGGACCGTGTCACCCAGTTTTACCAGGCTGCGGAAAAACGGCAGGGTCATGTGCAGATGCAAAATCTGCTGCTTTGCGGCCCCGGGGATGGTAAACATTCCGGTTTGCCGGTTTTCCACCCTGACGCCGCTGCTCCCGTTTTTAACACGCATCTGCTTTGGGCCGCAATTTGCGTGGACCGTCTGTTTTTTGATACCGCCTGAAATGACAAAGCCGAAATCAATGACCGGGTATTGTTTTTCATATTCCAGGCAGACAGGCGTGTCTGAAAAGAAATTGATCATGCTCATCCATAAACCGGGGCGAATGTATATCTCCTGGTGCCCGCCTGCCTGGAAACCGTTATCACAATCCGTTCCGGTGTTGCAAGATGGTTTGAAATTGAACAATTTGTTCTGATCTGTCAGTCCCATTCAGTCTCCTTTTTCGGTTTTTTTGGTAGAGGGTTGGGGATACCGTGGAAAAATCGCCTTAAATTCAGGTCTTCTCATGGCGCCTCCACAACTTTGATCCACCACCTAAAAACTAAATCTGACAGCCGTGTACACATTGGTATTGTCCTCAAACTGGCCGAAAAACGTATGCATTTCCCTGCCTGTAAATATATTGGCACCGGCTTCCATTATGATATCATCTGTCCATTTGTACGCTGCCCTGGGCCTCAGATAGGCATCCCGGTCACCGGGGCACAGGTAGGAGGCCAGGGACAATTCAAGGTTCTGGTTCATCAGAAGCCACGTCAGCTGCAAGGTGATCACATGCCGGAACCGGTCCCGGGCCGGTCCCCGGGTCAGGCTGTTTTCATATTCGTCATAGTGGAGAATCTGCTCCACGTAGTACTGGAGGCTGGCATTGAAATCCCGGGCCAGGTCCTGATTGTATCCGGCCAGATACCGCAGTTCTGAGTTATTAACCATCGGATTGGTGCCGTCACGGTCCTGGCCGGACCTGTAATAGGCGAATTCAAGGTTTCCGATCCCCCGGCCGACACGGCCCCGGGCACTGAATCCATATACGGACAATTCAGGAAAAAGGTGTTCGCCCGAACCGGACTGACCGGCAGGCCGTTTCCAGAACCCGCGGTATCCGTATAGTGCCAGCTCATAATTATGGATGTTCCTGTACAGGCGAAGGGCAATCTCTTCATCCTTGAACCACTGGTCGGGAACCTGTGCTCCGGTCACATTGTCCCGCCCTGCAAGTTCGCTGCCGTTCCAATGCGAGACATATTCTCCTGTGATGTACCGGTCCGGATCAAACCGGGGTGTATAGACCAGGTCAAGACTTGCAAATGAAGTGAAAAAACTTGCCTTTAAAGCGTCGGACGGGGCCTTGAGATATTCGCTGTCCCGGCCGATGAAATAGGACTGCCAGTCTTTGGGAAAAAGGTCGTTTAGAAAAACCAGGTCCCCGGTGCCCCATGTCAGCACCTGCCGGCCGACCTTTACATCCAGGAGATCCGAGGGCCTGGCAAACATCCAGGCTTCCCGGGTGTCGTACTCCCCTTTCTCGGTAATTCCGTCTGCCCATACATCCCCTTTGTATTTAAATTCCGCCCAAGGGGCGCAGGTGAACACTTCGGCCTGGAGCCGGGATTCCATTACAGAGGCTTGCTTTTGCCGGGGGTCGTCCCGGACCCGGAATCCGGCCCGGAATTCTGCAAACCCGTTTACTTCCACAGGGGAAAACGCCTTGAAACCGTCTCCGGCCCGGGCCATGCAGGCAAAAAAAACCGAAAAAAAGAGCCCGCCCAGAAACAGGCATCTCTTGAGGACCCTTTGTTTAACGCACAACATCTCTCGAAGGCCTCCTCAAATAGCGCTCGGTAAACAGATCTGCGCCGAATCCGGTATTGTACCGGATTTTTGAAAAGGCCATTGTTGTCCGGCTGCCGGTCTCAAGATTCCTGGCCACTGTCAGGACCGCCGTGGGATAAACAACCTTGCGGTTGTCTTCCCGGGCTTCAATATTCTCAAGCTTCATCACCTCAATTACCCTGGCGCAAAGGTCTCCCCTTTTGTAATACGCCATCTTCATGGGCATAAAGGTCTGTTTGTCAACGTAGGATATCGAATACTCAAATTCCACACTGCCCGGATTTTTCGGGATGCTTTTGATTTCATAGAACCGGTCCGTTGTTCCGGCCAGTTCGTGCCGGTCTTCCTCCGGGCTGCGGCCGGATATATCCTCATAGAGGAAATCGGATCCCACAAAACTGGTCCGCTTGTCCCCGGCTGCGATCCGCTTGACCAGATCAAGACTCGGCATATAGAGCCAGCGGTCGTCGTCAACCTCAAGGGCGGCATGCTTGTGTACCATGAACACCATTTTTCGTACGTCGGCCGGGGCCTGGAAATATGTAAAATAGAGCTGGTCCCGGTCTTTGGTGTCGGCATTTTTCCGGAGGATGTTGAAGGCCCGGCACCGGATACGGCCCTGGTTGTCTTCGATCTCCATCCTAACGGACCCTTTGGTGTCCTGGCCCTGGTAAAGGGCCATATGATTGGCGCGTATTACGATTTCAGTTGCTGTCATGGAACCCTCCCCGGCATACAGGATAGCGGGCAGCAAAATACATATAATGGATGTAAGCGTTACTTTCATTGTTGTTACTCCTCTTTTTTTATCGGGATAAATTTTTTATCGGGATAAAGCCCTTTGAAAAAAAACTTTTCACCGATGGTCAATATGGCGGGCAGCGCCATAAGCGTAATAAGCCCAGAGCATGACAGGATCATGAAAAGCATGATGCCGGTGGTTTTATAGGGGACAAGGGAAGCGACCAGCAGGGGCAGGAATCCGATGGCAATGACCAGAACATTCCGGGTGATGGCCCTGGCCGGTTCTCCGAACATATGGCCCACCACCTGGTCCCAGGATCCTCTTTTCCGGTACCCGGCCCTGGCACGTTCCAGAAAATGAATGGCAAAATCCACGGCCATGCCGATGGACAGGGCGCTGAGTACCGCAATGGGCAGGTCATAATCCTTGCCCGCGATACCTGTAATGCCGTAGATGGCCCCAAGGGTGATGGTCAGGGGCACCATGCACAGCCCGCCCCACAGCAGGGAACGGAACAGGTATGCCATCATGATGAATACAATCAGGAAGCTGCCGGCAAAGGATTCCAAAAAGCCCCGAACCAGCTTGCCCTCAAGCACCAGGTTGATGTAATGCAGACCGGCCCACCGGCAGGTCAGCGAGGCCGGCAGGGGATTGGCCTCAACATAGGACCGGACTTCGGCCACGGTTGCTTTTGTGTTGATGCTGTCACCTGTAGGGAACTGCAGCCGGATGTTGGCCTGGGAATAGTCCGGCGTGACCATGTGCCACAGATCATTGGGCCTGTGGCTCTGCTGGTATTGCAGGTAGCATTCGGAAACACTCTGGAACCGCCGGGGAATGACAAAGCTTTCAGGCCGGCCGTCGGTGAGTTCCTGGTTGACCTTGCGGACCACATCCGCCACAGAACTCGCCTTGCCGATCAAACCGGTCTCCAGCAGATGGGCCTGGAGATTCGCCATATAGGAGAGTACATCCGGGCGCTTGAACGGCTTGTTCCTTTCCTTCTCCAGCCCGAAAAATACCTGGAGTTCCCCCAGGGTAAAGCCGGTATCTTCGGATGCGCCGGCAGCCATGTTCTCCAGATGACGCGTCACATTGTCCACAAAATCCTCAAAATCACTGGAACCGGCGGCTATAACCGGCAGAGTGCGGGAAACGGTTTCGGCAAGGCCCGGGGCCTGGGGAAACTCGTTCTCAATGGTCAGGGCAAATTCCGCCAGCCCCCTGGTCAGATTTTGAATTTCGGACCCATCCGGGCTGGGCTGCCCGGGGCTTTCAAGTACCAGGTAGGCCATATAGGTACCGCCGAAATGATTGTTCAAAGCGATATCTGCCTGGCGTATGGGATGGCTCAAGTCAAAACGTTTGGCATAATTATCGTTGATCCGTATCTGGCTGATCCCCCAAACCGACACCAGGATCACGGCAACCAGAAGTACAAGAATGGATTTTGCACGCCTGTGGGTAAAACGGCCCAGGGCTGCCAGGGGACGGACCAGCCAGCTTTTTCCTCGGCCCTTTGCGGAGAGGCCGAAATCCGCCAGGGCTTTTTCCGGCGTCATCATGATATAGGCCGGAACAAAAAATATGGTCACGATCCAGGCAATCATGACCCCGATACCGAGGAAAAGCCCGAAAACCCGTGCAGGGGGAATCGGGGCCAGGGTCAGGGAGAGAAACCCTGCCGCAGTTGTCAAAGAGGTATAAAGCATGGGGGCAAACAGGGTGGACATAACCTGGCGCACGGTTTGTTTCCGCCCCTTTTCCGGGGTGTAGACGTCAAAAAATTCAGACAGGACATGCACGGAATCCACCATGGCGATGGACATGAGAAAAATAGGGAGCATGGAACTTAGAATATGAACCGGAAATCCAACGGCAATCATCAGGCCCATGGCGGCAACAATGGAAACCGTCGCAATGATCATGGGCAGAATGACGATACGCCATTTGCGGAAAAACAAAAAAAGCAGTGCGAGAATAACTGCCATGGCAAGGGGGGAGGCTGTACTCATCTGGGTGAACATTTCAACACCAATGGCGCCTTCAGCCACCGGGAGACCTGTAATATGGAACTGATCATCCCCTGTGAATGTCCCGATCTTTTCCTGCAAAGCCTTGTACACCCTGTAGCTGAGCAACTTATCTGTCAGCGGCAGATAAATACAGATTGCCCGGCCGTCCTCTGAGATCATCTGGCCTTTGAGAAGGGGGGTGGAAAGGGCCTTCTGCCTGATTTCAATGGCTTTAGCCCTGGTCTCCGGCGGTTTTTCCATCAGCCAGTCGAACCTTATGGTTCCGGGTCCCTGCCGGCTCATATGATCCACCAGGGACGGGGCAATCATATCCGCCTCAATAACGCCGGACATCTTTCCGGAATTGTTTTCATCCGGCCACCGGAGTGTTTTGGCAAATTCCGTCACCTCATAGATCCGCTTCAGGGTCTCCGGATTGAACACCCCGTCGGGGTCTTTTTCGTTGATCACGCCCAGCACCACTGTATCGCTGAGGTCAAAGCGTTTCTTTGCCGCATTGTGGAACACCCGGGCAGGCTCATTTATTTCAAGCATGTTTTCCGGATCCGTATCCATTTTCACCAGGGGAAAAAAGGCACCGGTAACCAGGGTGAGCAACAGGGTGCAAACCATGACCACCCTGTAATGGGTGACTGAAAAATCAACAATATGTTCTTTAAAGGGTTTCATTTCTACTCCATAAATAAAGTTAAGTGACTTAACCATTATGTCAAAAAAATATGGCGGATTTATTTATCCTTCATCTGTCTTGTCCTGTTTGGAGATCCGATTTTCCATTATGGTTCCAAGGGATTCCAGCAGCACGGAAAGCATGGCGATCTGGGAGATGGAGAACGGTTCCAATACGTTGATCAGTCGGTGAAAATGGTAAACATGCTTAACCTTTTTGTCAAGCCTTGTTTTTTTGTTCCCGAAAAACCAAACGCTTCCTGCCCCGCTGTTCGGGATTGAATTCCTGTTATGGATTCACAGTTCATGGCTGTTGTTAATGGGGTGCGCCTGGGGTGCGGGACAGGCTGAACATGACAAGATAGTTAAATCCAAGGTCTGTGTACCCGGTTTTCCTGAATCCGCATCCCACTGCCACCGCCTCCACCTCCTTTGGGGAAAGACGCATATGTATCGGCGGGCCAAAGGGCATCTCTTCCTTTTTACACTCCATCATGGCAAGCCGGCCCTTGGGTTTAAGAACTCTTGCCGCTTCAAGGAACAGGCTCTTTCTGCTGTTTTCAGTCCCGAAAATATGCAACACCGTGAACGCCATGCAAAGATCCATGGAGTTTTGTCTAACCGGCAGGGGCGGCTTTGTAATATCCGCTGTGAGGCATTGGATCTGGGACAGACCTGCGGCCTTTGCTGCCATCCTAAGGGCATCTACGGTGGGCGGCCACTGGTCCACGGCCGTAACCTGGCCCAAAGGCCCTGTCCGACGGGCCGCCTCAAGGGTATAGTCGCCTGCGCCGCACCCCATGTCCAGGATATGCCGGCCCGGGTCAATATCCAGGACATCGAATACAAGCCCGGGCTCCTGCATCCAGTAGCTGCTGGGTCCCTGGCCCCTGCCTTTTGAATGGTGTTTGCACTGTCCGTTTTTCACTGTCTGTGTCATTTGTATGTTCCTTTCAAAACCCGGCACGGTCTGCCGGTTGGGTTGGGTTCATGATCAAAATAAAGAGGCGTTTCTTTATTACCTGTAGATAAATTTTTTAACTCACCTGGTCCGAACCGGCAGCCCGACTGGAAATTATTTTTCCGGCCCTTGATCTTCCATGGGAAAGGATGTTATCCCTTTGTCAGGCATACACTGAAAAGGGTTCAAGAAAAGGGATGCCAGGCTGTTGGGCCGGGTCCTTTTGCACACCCGTGAAATTGTTCAACCATACCAAAGGCATGTTTGTGGACCTGATAGAGACATTGCAGCATGGATGATAAGACTGAAATCATAAAGGATCTGATTGGAAAATTCCAGGCCACGGCCAGAAAGTATTGCCAGATTGAAGCGTTGCCCATCCGGGTCAACGAAGATGTAACGGCATCCACCCGGGAAGTCCATATTATCCAGGCCATCGGAAACAGTAAAAACATTGGTGTCACAGAACTTGCCCAGGTTTTTGGCACATCAAAAAGTGCGGCCTCCCAACTGGTATCCAGACTTTCCAAAAAAGGATTTTTAAAAAAAAGGCCGGCCAGGGCCAATAATAAGGAAGTCCGCCTGGTACTCACTGAACTTGGCTGGGAAGCTTACAAGGCCCATGCCCGGGTTCACCGGGATGACATGGCGTACCTGATGGGCAGGCTTCAGACCTTTTCTTTGTCCCAGATTGCCGTGACAGCCGTGATGTTTGAGGCCCTGGATGAGATCATGGCCCAGCGCCTGACAAAACAGATCCGCGAATGACGACTGGCAGGGAGATCCAACCGGTATAAAGGATATTTTCAAATAGTTAATACAATTAACTGCCTATGTGAGGTGACCCAAAGCCGGTCCCCGGTACATCAATGCCGGGGACCGGCTTTAAAAATTTGGTACATAGCGGATCAAAACCGGTAACTCACTGTCACGCCCACGGTCAGAGGTTCTCCGTCTTCGGCAATTCCCTTGGCAGTATTCTCAAAGACAATGTATTCCCGGTCCAGCAGGTTTCGTCCCCAAACATAGATATCCACTTTTTCCGTTTCCAGACCAGCCTTGGCATGAACCAGGGCATAGGGGTTTTCCTTGACCGTATTGGCATCGTCAAGGTAGCGCGTCCCATATCCCACAATATCCAGACGGCCGAAAAAAGACCAGTTCCCTGTCAGCATATGCCGGTACTGCACCCCGATATTCCCGGAAACCTCAGGTACGTTAAAAACCTGATTCCCGGCATAGTCCGTGCCAAGGACCGGATCGGCATATTGGTCATATTCAGCTTCAAGCACACTTAACCCCGCAGACAGGTCAAGGCCTGTCACAGGCGTCAGGCGGGCTTCGGCTTCAAGCCCCAGACGATGGGACTCCCCGGCATTGGATATGTAGGAAGTGTTCAGATTCGTATCAAACAAGGCAATCTGTTCATCCTCAATATCCATGTAAAAACCGGACAGGTCCAGAGTGAGCCTGCCGTTCAAAAACTCAAACCTGCCCCCGATTTCATAAAGCCAGCTGGTTTCATCATCATATGCCGTACCGCCCTCCGGGGATAATTTATTAAACCCCCCGCTCCTGTGGCCCCCGGAAAAGGTGGCATAAACCATATGGCTGTCCGTGAAATGCCAGGCCAGGCTGGCCTTGGGAATCAGGGCATCGAAATCCTCAGAAGTATCCGGATAAACTGTAGTGATGGTGCTTCCGCCGTCAGGGGTATCTTCTTTAGTCCAGTGCATGTCTGCATCCTCGTATTCATACCTGAGCCCCAGGGTCAGATCCACTTTGTTAGGCATTTGCACGGTCCCCTGGCCGAAAACCGCAGCGCCCCGGCTGGTGCCGTTGGACACATTCAGGCTGCTGCCGGTATTTGTGCCAAAGGGATTTCCTGAATTGCCGGCCATTGCGGGACGGTAATACGTGGTGGAGTGGTTTTGTGAATCATTATCATAAAAATAGAGACCGCCGAGCCAGTTGAACAGGGAACCGGACGGGTCTGATGCCAGCCGGAATTCCTGGGTCAGGTTTTTATCCGCCTGGATATAATTCATCCG
>NZ_JBFXHE010000075.1:0-14317 GCF_050177295.1 Desulfobacter sp. | reverse complement strand
CCATTTTTCCGTTTTTTATATCTTCAATTGCCTGTTCAATGGTTAAATGCGGCATGTTGTCTATCCTTTACAAGAATCCGTTCCGGGCAAGAAATGACATACTGATGTCCGCGCCTGCATCAGCACCTGCGTCATTGGTACTATTAGCGCTTTTCCTTTGCCCTGATAAAAATTTTTTCACATATTTTCCCAGCATATCTGTCTCAATATTGACGCGATCCCCCACGTTTTTAAACCCGATGGTTGTAATCTTTGCGGTATGGGGAATAATGCTCACCGAAAAACCGTTTTTCCAGCATTGGTTGATGGTGAGACTAATCCCGTCAATGGCCACAGACCCCTTTTCTATCATCTCATCAGCTATATTTTCCGGCACCTGGATGTCATATATGATGGCATTGCTTTGAGTCTCAATTTTTAAAACCACACCGGTACCGTCTATATGCCCGGATACCAGGTGCCCGTCTATACGGTCCGACAGCCTCAGGGCCCGTTCAATGTTGACCCGGGCCCCGGGTCCAAGAGATGCGAAGGTGGTACGGGATACGGTTTCCGGTGCCATGTCCACCTTGAACTGGCCTTTGCCAAGGCTTACAGCGGTCAAACAGGTCCCGTTCACGGCAATGGAATCCCCGATGCCTGTACCGGAAAAATCCAGGTCGCAGGCAATTACCAGAATTTTGCCTTCCCCCTGGGTTTCAATGCGGCGTATGGTGCCCAGACTTTCTATGATTCCGGTAAACAAAAGTTCTCTCCCCCCCAAATTTTCTACCCCAATTACCTCCCATTGCCAACCGGCCTATTCCGGGGTTCAATATAGCCTGTGACCAGTATATCGGAACCGAACTGCCGGGTACTGACCCGGGCCAGTTCAAACAGGTCTTTTATCTTTTCAGGACCCGGGCCGTTGAACACCGGGATACCGTCATTTCCCCCCATGATCTTGGGGGCAAGGAAATAGCAGATCTTATTTACAATCCCTGCAGCCAGAGCCGATGCAGCCACCCGCCCCCCGCCTTCGATCAGAAGGCTTGTGACGGACAGTTTTCTTAACCTAATCATCAGGTCATTTAAATCAAGCCGATTTTCCAAGACCTTGCATTCAAGAACCTGTGCGCCCCGGTCTTTGAGGCGCAGGATTTTGGCGGAATCACAATCCGGCCCCGTGACAATGATGGTGGGAGCACTTGATTGTTGAACCACGACCCTGGCGTCCTCGTTAATGGTCAAACGGGTATCCAGAATTATCCGGGCCGGATCCCTGGACTGTTTCCCCTCAATTCTGGCGGTCAGGGACGGATCATCCCCATGCAGGGTACCGGATCCGATAAGAATGGCATCATTCTGGTGGCGCAGTTCGTGGCCGAAGTTCCGGGATGCGCCCGACGTGATCCACTGGGAATCCCCGGTTCTGGTAGCAATATAACCGTCAAGGGTGGCAGCACATTTTAAAGTAACAAAAGGGTTTTTTTCATTTTGGACATTCCAGACAAAGTCCTCAATCAGGGTCAAGGCCTCATGCTCCATAAGACCAGATACCACCTCAAGGCCCTTTTCCCTTAAAAATTCAATTCCGCCCCCCGCAACATCGGGGTTGGGATCTTTGCAGGCCACAACAACCCGGGCAATACCGGCTTGAAGAATTTTATGGGTGCACGGGGGGGTTCTGCCGAAATGGTTGCAGGGTTCAAGGGTGACGTAAATGGTGGCATTGGCCAGTTTTTCAGGGCACCTTGCTGCGGCATCATCAATGGCCACCACCTCGGCATGAGGGCCACCTGCTTTGGGGTGAAAGCCCTGGCCAATGATCTGGCCATCTTTTACCACCACTGCACCCACGCAGGGATTGGGGGAGGTATACCCTTTGCCCCGGGCTGCAAGTTCCAGTGCCCTTGCCATATAGTCCGGATCAGTCATCGGTCTTGACAGGGCCTTCCATAACCGGTTTTAAATCTGTGGACTGGTGCTCTTTATGGATCAGGCTCTCAAGTTCCTGGATAAAATCCGTCACATCCTTGAACTCCCGGTACACGGATGCAAACCGGACATAGGCCACATCATCCAGATCTTTGAGGGCATTGATGATTTTCTCGCCAACCACCTTGGCAGACACTTCCCGGTCCCGGCCTTCCCGCAGATCCCGTTCAATATCATCCACAATCTGTTCGATCTGGTTGACGCTGATGGCCCGTTTTTCACAGGCTTTCTGGATCCCCCTCAGCATTTTTTCCCTGTCAAACTCCTCCCGGCGGCTGTCTTTTTTCACAATCATGACAGGGACCTGTTCCACCCGTTCGTAAGTTGTGAAGCGCCGGTTGCACTCCTGGCACTCCCTTCTGCGCCGGACCTCGAACTCTATTTTACCCGGCCGTGAATCCACCACTCTGGTGTTCGGATTTCCACAATAGGGGCACTTCATATCAGCCTCTTGGATAAAGAACGGTGACAGACCGTTCCATTTTATTGTCAGTCAAGCCGGGTCAGTTCCACCCCGGCCTGGGCAAACATTTCCAGGGAAAGGGGATCGTCGTATCCCTCCTTGAAATACACTTTTTTAATCCCGGCATTGATGATTATCTTGGCACAGATGGAACAGGGCTGGGTGGTGCAGTACAGCCAGGCACCGGCAACAGAGATCCCGTGGTAGGCAGCCTGAATGATTACGTTCTGTTCAGCATGAACGCCCCGGCAAAGCTCGTGTTTTTCTCCGGAAGGCACTTTGAGCTGTTCCCGGAGGCAGCCGGTTTGTATGCAATGGGGAATTTGGGAAGGCGCACCGTTATAGCCCGAGCATAAAATGCGTCTATCCTTGACCAGCACTGCGCCAACCTTTCGCCGAAGGCAGGTGCCCCTGGAGGCCACAAGGTCTGTTATGGCCATAAAATACGCGTCCCAGGACGGACGGCTGTTATCATTTGCGTTTGCTGAATCAGGAGGAACAGGGTGCATCAGCAGGCAGTATTCCCATATAGCGGGTACTGGGTGCACAGATCTTTGACCTTGACAGCAATGGTTGGCACATTGGCCTCGTCATCCAGTACATCGCAGATAAACCCGGCCACAGCGCCCACAGCATCTTCGTTCATGCCCCGGGAGGTGATCAACGGCACGCCGATACGTACCCCCGAAGTAACAAAGGGACTTCGTTTTTCATTGGGTACGGTATTTTTATTCACCGTAATATTGGCCCTTCCCAGGCGCTCTTCCGCATCTTTTCCGGTAATATCCCGTCCGGAAAAATCCACCAGGACCATGTGGTTATCCGTACCATTGGACACCAGTTTGTAGCCCCTTTCCATGAGCACCTTTGCCAGTACAGCGGCATTTTTAACCACCTGTTTCTGGTATTCTGTGAACTTAGGAGACAATGCCTCCTTAAACGCCACTGCCTTGGCCGTAACAACATGCATTAAGGGACCGCCCTGGATACCGGGGAAAATCTGGGAATTGATTTTTTTGCCCAAATCGGCGCTGGAGAGAATCAGTCCGCCCCTGGGACCGCGAAGGGTTTTATGGGTGGTGGAGGTGATAATATCTGCGTACCCCACAGGCGTGGGGTGGACACCTGCCGCCACAAGCCCTGCAATATGGGCCATATCCACCAAAAAAAGCGCGCCGCAGGCCTTGGCAATTTCGGAAAACCCCTTGAAATCAATGGTTCTGGGATAGGCTGAAGCCCCTGCCACAATCATCTTAGGCTTATTTGCCCGGGCCTGGTCTGCCACCTGGTTTAAATCAATGGTCTCGGTTTCAGAATTTAAACCATAATGGGAAAAATTGAACAAACGACCGGAAAAGCTCACCCCTGCACCGTGGGTTAAATGCCCGCCATGAGAAAGATCCATGGCCAGAATACCGTCTCCGGGGGAGAGTACAGAAAAGTAAGCAGCCATATTAGCCTGGGATCCGGAATGGGGCTGAACATTGGCAAATTCCACGCCAAATAGCTTTTTCGCCCGTTCAATGGCCAGGTTCTCCGCCTGGTCCATGTACTGGCACCCGCCGTAATACCGTTTTGCCGGATACCCTTCAGCATATTTATTGGTCATGATGGAGCCCTGGGCTTCCATTACTGCCCGGCTCACCGTATTCTCCGAAGCGATGAGATTCAGACCGTATTCCTGCCGGTTGTATTCACTGTCAATCACCGAGGCAATCTCAGGATCACAGGATTTGATAAATTGCATATTTTCCATATTTCAATCGCGCCTTTCTTAATCTATAGAGCGGATACGGTCCAAATGGCGACCGCCTTCAAAGGAGGTGGAAAGCCATTCCCTGACCAGTTCAAAGGCGAGAATATCACCGATCACACGACCGCCCATGACCAGGATATTGGCATCATTGTGCTGCCGGCTCATCCTGGCGGAAAAAATATCCGAGCACAGGGCCGCCCGCACGCCTTTAAACCGGTTGGCCTGAATGGACATGCCGAGGCCGGTACCGCACAGAAGAATACCCCGGCTGAATCCACCGTCGGAAACTGCTTTGGCCACCTTTTTGCCGAAATCGGCATAATTTACCGAAGCAGTGCTGTGGGTGCCCGCATCCTCAACCTCATAGCCAAGGTTGGTAAGCAGGTCCTTAATCTTCTCCTTTAATTCAAACGCGGCATGGTCGCTGCCGATGATGATCTGTTTATCCTTATCCATATCTGCCCGGACCTTTATATCTATTTATGATTTCGATGATATGAAATCATAAATATCCTGGACAGTTGACAATTTCTCGGCCTGGGCATCGTCAATTTCAATTTCAAAGACCTCTTCCATGGACATGATAAGCTCAACAACGGTCAGAGAATCAGCGCCAAGATCTTCAATCAGAGAAGCCTCGGGAATTACATCCTCAATATCAATGCCGGGAATCTTTTCAGCAATAATTTTTCTTACTTTGGTTTCAATGGTCATGTTCTGACTCCTTGACGTTTCTCCGGAAAAACTAATCGTCTGCATCCATGTCAGGTTTTACATCCCTGCCTTTGTAGGTACCGCATTCAGCACAGGCCGTATGGGGAAGCTTAGGCTCCTGGCACTCGGGACATACGGTTAACGTGGGGGCACTGGTTTTATAATGGGTACGTCTTTTTCTTCCTCTTGCTTTGGAACTTTTCTGTTTGGGTACAGCCATGATTATCTCCTAACTACACTATTTTATTTGATTTTTATTTAGTACCTGCCAAAATTTAGAACATATTTAACTACCCTATTTTTCATTTGAAGTCAACCAAAGAATCCCGGAAATAATATGCTTAATCAACCTAACCAAATTTTGTCCTTCTGTTGTATTGCTTTGGACCCCGCAATTATGATAGATAAATCGTCGATTTTACACCTTTTTGTACGAATTTAGGCGGTACAGGCCAAAATCCCTGTACCGCCTGTTGTTCGTGAAATTTAATTTTTGGAGATCATAATGGATACAATAATTACACGCTTTCCGCCCTCCCCCACCGGCTACCTGCATATTGGCGGCGCCAGGACCGCACTTTTCAACTGGCTGTGGGCAAAAAAAAACGGGGGTAGATTTGTGCTGCGTATAGAAGACACCGATGAAGCCCGTTCCACAAAAGAGTCAGTGGACGCCATTCTGGAATCCATGGAATGGCTGGGAATTGATTGGGATGACGGCCCCTATTTCCAGACCCAGCGCCATGACATTTATAATGAACACATTGACCGCCTGATTGAACAGGGCCATGCCTACTATTGCGACTGCACACCCGAAGCGGTTAATACCATGCGCGAAGCGGCCAAGGCCAAGGGACTTAAGCCCATGTACAACGGAAAGTGCCGGAACCGGGGCCTTAAAAAAGGGGATAACACCGTGGTGCGGTTAAAGACCCCGGACACCGGCGTCACCATTGTGGATGATATTGTCAAAGGCAGTACCGCGTTCCAGAATACGGAAATTGATGACTTCATCATCCAGAGAAGTTCAGGTATGGCCATGTACAACCTTGCGGTGGTGGTGGATGACATCACCATGGGTATCAACACCATTATCCGGGGGGATGACCACCTGGTGAATACACCCAAACAGATTCTGATCTACCAGGCCCTGGGCGCGCCCTTGCCGGTGTTCGGCCATGTACCCATGGTGCTGGGATCGGATAAGGCGAGGCTGAGCAAACGTCATGGCGCCATGTCCGTGGGGGAATATAAAAAGATGGGATTTCTGGCCGATGCCCTGATCAACTATCTGGTCAGGCTGGGGTGGTCCCATGGCGACCAGGAGTTTTTTGAACGTCAGGAACTGATAGAAAAGTTCGATCTCGAACATCTTGGCCGTTCCCCGGGCATGTTTGACATGGACAAGCTCTATGCCCTGAACGCCAAACACATCCAGAAAAAGACGCCAAAAGAATTAGGGGACGACCTTGTGCCCCACCTGGCTGACCTTGGCATTGACGCCCGGAATGATACCTTTACCCAGGGGGTGATCGAAACGCTTCAACCCAGAAGCAAAACCCTTATGGAGATGGCCCAGGGTGCGGCTTTTTATTACAGGGATGATATTGAGTTTGAGGAAAAGGCTGCCAAAAAATTTCTTAAACCTGAAACCTCTGTCCTTTTAAACAAATGCGCCGATGCCCTGGAAGGTCTTGGGCACTTCAGCCAGAGCGCCCAGGAAGATATGTTTAAACAGATCATGGAAGAGACAGGGCTCGGATTTGGAAAACTCGCCCAGCCCATGCGGGTGGCGGTCACCGGCACAACGGTGAGCCCCGGCATTTTTGAAATGTTTATTGCTTTAGGAAAAGAAAAAACCGTCCGGCGCATCAGAAAGGCGGCACAATTCTGTGCGGCCCAAGGCTAATTAAAAAGGGTGCGGCTCTGTTGCATATGACTACCAAACCAATAATTCAAGACAGTTAGACTGATAAAGTTAGTAAAAAACAGATTGATTTGTTCACCATTGATACTCTGGTGTCCATGCTTGAAAAAGCAGGAATCGATGTTGAGGTTTCGTTAAAACCTTCGGTTGAAGCTGCATGAAAAAATGGCAGTAAGACAAAAAAAAAGACAGTCGTTTTTTTTGCTATTACACACTGGATGGCAAAAGAAAAGAAGAATACTTTGGCCGGGGCCTGGACGCCCAGCAGCGGGCAGACGAGCGGGACGCAGATGAACCCATATGTTGAAAAACGACTATCCACCCGGCAGACAGTAACCCGGGGATCCGGGAAAAGAAAAAAAGCCGAACCTGTTTTCCTGCCGGACGGCAAACCTAAGATGGTGCCCAGATCGTCTGTGAACCGGGAACTTTGCCACATCCAGGCTATAATGAACTGGGCCGTGGAAAAAAAATACCTCCTGACAAATCCGGTGCTGGGTCACGGAAAGCCCAAAAAGGACGATAAACGCAGCAAACCGCCAACACCCATGGAAGTAAAAATCATCCTTGCCTACTCTGCCCCTCATCTGATCCGTGCCCTTAACATTTTGAAAATTCAAGTAATATGAACCCGGTAAAATCAATAAATCATTTCGAGCCTCCCGGGTGTCCTGCCGGTCTTTTGATGTTGTGGCCGTGACAAAACAATAAGGACTTAAATTTTATGACTGAAAAAGTGTTTGTTCGAAAAACTACAATCCATGCCCCGGTTTCCGCTGTCTTTGCCTGGCATGCCAGAGATGGTGCCATCAACCGGCTCACGCCGCCATGGGCACCCCTGTCATTGGTGGCCCAAAAAGGCAGGGGCATTGACAAAGGTGTTGAAGTCACATTCAAAATAAAAATCTTTGGGATTCCCATGACCTGGCACGCCCGGCATATGGATTACAAAGAAAACGCACTGTTCCGGGACTGCCAGATTAAAGGCCCTTTTGCCGACTGGGAACACAGTCATCTGTTTCATGAAAAATCAACCAACTTAACCGTGATGGAGGATCAGGTCAGGTACCGGCTTCCCTTTGGTATTTTCAGCCTTCCCTTCTACGGATATGCCCAAAGGCAGCTTGAACGTATTTTTTTCTATCGGCATCAGGTGCTTAAATATGATATGGAGAACCGTGTGGGACAAGTTCGCAAGCAGCGGATTCTGATTTCAGGTGGATCAGGTACCATTGGAAAGGCCCTGATCCCTTTTTTAAAAACCTGTGGCCATGATGTGATCCGTTTGGTGCGCGATCCCAACGACCGGTCAGAAGATGCGCTCTTCTGGGACCCTTACAACAATATTTTGGATATGGGCGCGGTCGGGCCTGTTGATGCAATAATCAGTTTAAACGGGGTGGATATTTCAAAGGGAAGATGGAACAGGCGTCAGCGTGCCTTGATTGTTGATTCGCGGGTGGTTTCCACCCGGGTGCTTGTGGAAAAAATGAAACGCATGGCCCATCCACCCGCCACCTTTATTTCTGCCTCTGCCATCGGATTTTATGGTGATGGTGGACCCGGCAGACTGACAGAGGAAAGTGTGCCCAAGGATTGCTTTATATCCCGGGTCTGCCGCCAGTGGGAAGACATTTCCCTTGGTGCTCTGGAAGCGGGTATCCGTACGGTGCAACTGCGAATCGGGGTGGTACTGACTCCGGCCGGCGGGGCACTTGAACGTATGTATCTGCCCTTTTTAATGGGGTTTGGCACCCGGTTGTCCCATGGTGGGCAGTACATGAGCTGGATCGGTATGGAAGATGTGCTGGGCAGCATTCTTCATATCCTTGAAAACAAAGGAATCAGCGGACCGGTAAATCTCACGGCGCCTGAACCTGTGACCCATGGTGAATTTACCCGTACCCTGGCACGGGTGTTGGGCCGGCCCGCTCCTTTTGTTCTGCCAAAGGCGCTGGTGTTGGCCCTTTGGGGGGATATGGGGAAGGAAACTTTGCTGGCCTCGGCCAGGGTTATACCTGAAAAATTAATTGAAAGCGGCTATCGTTTTGTGCATCCCCGGCTGGAAATGGCTCTGGGCCATGTGCTGGGAAGATTTGCTGCAACATGCTGATGGAACAATTAAATGACAACCCGATTAAAGGTTTTATTTTCCTCTTTAATGATTACGGCCCTGGGGCTGGGATATGCTGATATCTATTTCCCTGTGGATGGTTTAAATTTTGAGCGTCTGCACATATTTTTATTCAATTTGTGCACCGGCGGCACGATTCTGTTGTATTACACTGAACGGCAGCCTGCAGTATCCGGCCGTGTGAAGCTGTTTTTCCTGCTCTCCCTGGTCTATGCTTTTTGTGCATTTCTTACGTGGTATCCGGTTACCTTGGCCGTCTCCGTGGTCCTCTGGGGCCTGGTTGAAAAAATACGCATCAACAAATTTGCCATTGTGCCCTATCAGTTTTTTCTGCCAAGGGTACCGGTGTCTGAAAAATTTCACCAGGCCTCCTTATGGTGCCTGTCCATCGGCATTGCCATGGCGTCTGTGGTGATCATCAACAACGAATATACCCATTGGGTGCATATGGAAAGACTGACCCTGGATACTTTTTTTCTGGGGTATTCATTTCCATTGTCTTTAATTACCCTGTCTCTTGTTTTCGGCATGCTTAAAAAGATTGAAGGTCCCCGGAGCAAATCCATTATGGAGATCTGCTTCTGGACCATCACTCTGGGGGTGATTGTATTTTTTATTTTCATTTTGTTTGAAAAATTTTTGCCCCAGATTTTTGTGACCGCAGCATTGTTCACAGCCGTTGTCATGGTTTTCATGCTCTATTATACCTTTGCGGAGAGCATGCAGCAGAAAAAGTTTTTAACCTCGGGCATTGGATTTCTCATTGTCACGGCAATGACAGGCATTGCCTATATCTGTTTTCAGATGCAGGATGGATATGATCCCCTAAAGACCAAGTGGCTGCTTCATGTCCATGTGTTTGCATCCCTTTACGGCTGGAATCTGTGCGGCCTGGCCGTGATCTGCCGGTTTGACGATTTTCCCATCAGGCTTCACTCGGCAACTGTAATTCTGGTACACTGGCTTACGGCGCTGGTGCTGGCGCCCCTGGGCCTTTTTCAGGGATGGTTTGCGGTACTGGCCATTGTCGGCTATGCATTTATTACTTTGACCCTGTTTTTTTCAGGAAACGGAAACATTAATTATGACCAGTAACCGGGAAAAAATTAAGCAGCTTCTGTCCCATTTTTCAGGGACCTCCAAGGTACTTGTAATCATTAATGCAGACCCTGATGCCATTGCATCTGCCATGGCTGTGAAGCGCATTTTATGGCGGCGGGTCAGTGAGGTCGTGATTACCTATTTTAACCGGATCACCCGGCCGGACAACCTGGCCATGATCGAGTATACCGAAGCCGGAATGGTTCCCCTGGCTGATGTGGACAAGTCCCTGTTTGACAAATTTGTAGTGGTGGATTCCCAGCCCGACCATAATGAAAATTTTTCCGGTATTACATATGACGCCATCATTGATCACCATCCCTTATCCTGCAATGATGGTGCGTTTGTGGATATCCGGCCGGACTACGGGGCCTGTTCAACCATGTTCACCGAATATCTGCGCAGCCTGAAGGTAACGCCGTCGGCAAAACTTGCTTCCGCCCTGATGCTGGGGATCAAAACAGATACGGCCAATTTTACCCGCCAGGCATCTTCCCGGGATATCCGGGCCTTTCAGTTCCTGTACAAATATGCGAACATGAATATTGTCACCAAGGTGGAACGGGCCTATATGACGGAATCTGACCTGGATTTTATGGGCAATGCCATAAGACACAGGATAATCCAGGACAACCGGGCCTTTTATCATGCCGGAACCATGTCCAAACCCGATGCACTGGTGATGGCTGCCGATTTTTTCCTCTCCATTGCCGGGGTAAACTGGAGCGTGGTGTCTGGGGTGGTGGATAAAAAGCTGATCGTGATCCTGCGCAACGATGGTCTGCGCAAAGGTGCCGGAAAAACTGCCCAGGAGGCATTCGGCAAATTCGGGTCAGCCGGCGGACATAAAACCATGGCCAGGGCTGAGCTGGATATCTTCCTGATCCGGAAAGAGATCAGGCGGATAAACCAAAAGGCGTTGAATCAGTGGGTGGTCGAACGGATCACCCAGACCGCCGGAAAAAAGACTGAATAGCCGGTACCGGCCATAGGAACAACAACGCCGGTTGGTAAAAAGTGCAACCGGCGTTGGGTGGTTTATGCTATTCCCGGACCTGGACAGGTCCGGGGCAGGATCTTACTCTTCTTTTTCAAATTCGTCTTTTTCTGCCCCGCACACAGGACAGGTCCAGTCTTCGGGGAGGTCTTCAAAGGCAGTGCCGGGGTCAATGCCGTTCTCCGGGTCGCCTTTTTCCGGATCATACACGTAGCCACAGGGGCCGCATACATATTTGTCCATATTTTTCTCCTTGTTTTACTTTTGTTGGCTTATGAGTACAAGCTTAATCCAAATATTAAACCTGCAAGTTGATTATGATTAATACGCTTCGTCCATATCCATATCCTCGTCAGAAACAGGGTCCTTGAATAAATGATAGGCCCAGGACTGGTATACAATGACAATGGGGATGAAAATTGCAACCACGACCAGCATGATTTTAAGGGTCAGTGGGCTTGAGGATGCGTTAAATGCCGTCAGGTGCCATGCCGGGTTCATGCTTGAAGGAAAAAGGGCGGGAAAAAGGCCGAAAATCCCGAAAAAAGTGCATCCCGCAATGGTCAGGGCCGATGCAAACCAGGCTTTGAACCATGCCTCTTTTGCGTTGAAATACCGCGTCAAAAACAGTGTGGCCACGGCCAGGACAATAACCAGGAACAGACCCGGAGACTTGATGTAATTGTCATAGAGGCGGGTGGCAAAGAATGAGGCAATCAGAAAAGCCACTGCCACAGGCACAAGCACCATCCATGTCTGGGCGGCAATTTTGGCAAAACGTTCCTGCAGTTCCCCTGTGGCCTTGATGGTCATCCAGTTGGCCCCGTGTAACATAAACAGCAGGACAAATAATACCCCTCCTAAGAGCCCGTAAGGGTTAAGCAGTTTTAAGGTGTTGCCGTGGTACAGTCCCTGGTTGTCAAAGGGAATGCCTGCAAAAATATTGGCAAAGGCCACCCCGAACAAAAGGGCAGGCAGAAAAGATCCCAGAAAAATCAGGGTATCCCATGTTTTTTTCCATCCAAGGCTTTCGATTTTTCCCCTGAAGTGCATAGCCACACCCCTGAAGATCAATGCAAATAAAATGAGCATCAACGGGGTGTAAAGGGACGAAAACATGGTGGCGTAGACTTTGGGGAACGCTGCAAAGGTAACGCCGCCGGCTGTGATCAGCCACACTTCATTGCCGTCCCATAACGGCCCTTTGGCATTGAGCATGACCCGTTTGTCCCGGTCTGTTTTTCCGGCAAACGGATAGAGGATGCCGATGCCGAAATCAAACCCGTCTGTCAGGAAAAAAATTGCCCAGAGAAGTCCCCACAGAAAAAACCAGATTGATTGAAGTTCCATTTATTCTATCCTCCTTATGCGGTAGCGGCCCCAGGGCCTTCTTTAACGGATTTGGCCATCAGGTAGAACCCAACAGCCCCAAGCAGTCCGTAGACCAGGATGAATGCCACAAGTGATATCATAACCTGGGTGCCGGCAATGGGGGAAGCCGCATCTGAGGTGCGCATCAGATTGTAAACGATCCAGGGCTGGCGTCCCACTTCAGAAACCACCCATCCCATTTCCATGGCGATATAGGGTAAAGGAATGGACCACAACATGATTTTTAAAAAATTGGGGCTTTCCAACAACTTGTTGCGCCGGATCCAGCCGTAAATCATAAGAAGGATAAACAGGGTGCCAAGCCCCACCATGGTCCTGAATCCGATGAATGTCGGCAGTACCGGCGGGCGGTCCTGCCTGGGAATGTCTTTTAGACCAATGACCTCGGCATTGAAATCATGAAACCCTAAAAAACTTAATAATCCCGGAATGGAGCCGATTTCCATCCGGTTTCTCTCCTGGGTTTCATCGGGTATGGCAAACATGACAATGGGAGCCTGGGCACGGGTTTCCCAGTGGGACTCCATGGCGGCCAGTTTGGCTGGCTGGGTTTTGGATACGTTAATGCCGTGCATATCACCGGTAAACGCTGTGAATAAAGAGGTGACAAGACCGACAACCAAAGCGATCCTGAAAGATTTCAAAAAGATTTCAGTATGCTGCTTTCTTAAAAGATGGTAGGCAGAGATGCCCATGATGAAAAATGCGCCCAAAAGCAGGGCAGCCGGCACCACATGGACAATTTCCAAAAGCCCGTGCTTGTTGGTGACCACAGCCAGAAAATCAGTGAGTTCCGCACGGCCGTTTCTGATGTCAAAGCCCACGGGATGCTGCATAAACCCGTTGGCAATGAGAATCCACACCGCACTGAAATTTCCTGCTAAGGCCACCAGCCACATCACAACGGCATGGGCCTTGGCTGAAATTTTTTTCCAGCCAAAAATCCAGATCCCGATAAATGTGGATTCAAGAAAAAAGGCCGCAGATGCCTCTATGGCCAGAAGGGAACCAAATACATCGCCGACATACTCGCTGTACCGGGACCAGTTGGTGCCGAACTGAAATTCCAGGGTGATGCCGGTGACAACGCCCAGGGCAAAGTTAATCAGAAATAGTTTTCCCCAGAATTTGGTCATCCTCAAATAATTTTTGTCGCCGGACCAGGCATATCTGGTTTCCATATATGCGATCAAAATGGACAGACCCAAAGTAAGGGGGACAAAAAGAAAATGGAACATGGTTGCAGCTGCAAACTGCAGCCTGGACAGAAAAACCGGATCCATAAATTCCTCCAGGTTAGAAGTTGATTAAAAAAGTTCTTATGCCGATTATTGCATTTAAAATTTTGTTTTCCATGGCTTGCTCCTAAAAGTTTAAGTTGCCGGGATTAACTTTCAAGGCTTTGAGCAAGTAACATGCCACTTTCCAAGCTGGGTTGGATGATACCGAAGATCTTTTGAATTTGGTTGCCAGCATACCGGAATATTAATGGATTTTCAAGTGGAGGCCGGGGCTTTTGCAATCATTTTTTTTAATATCTGTGCTCATGTCGAATGTGTCTGTATTTTTATTGATACGAAGATGTCTCGATTATTTGATACAATCATGTTTCTAATGCGAAATTCAACAGCGTCTTCCTATTCCGTGTTTAATTCCTTCATTTCAATCTCGATAATAAGTTTGATTCCTTTTTTAAGAACCCCCGTGCCCTATCGGGCACAACAAAGCTTATAGTTTTCCAGATAAATAATTTGCTAACATAACTCCTTGAAAAATCAGGCAGCTTTTAATTCTTCACAATGCCCAAAAAGTCCAAGAATCTCCTTTTGTCGATGAGCAAAATGTGAAAGAGCCTC
>NZ_JBFXHE010000074.1:0-14372 GCF_050177295.1 Desulfobacter sp. | reverse complement strand
ACTTAGTTTACATTTCGTATAATCTGTTTCCACATCAATTGTTACTTGGTTCATGATGGCATTTAAAACGGATTGCATCCATTTTAAATGTGCTGCCAATAATTTTTCCAGTTTCAGGCTTAACCCCGGGTGAGTTTGAGCCCAGACATCATTAATTTTAGCGGCGGAGTCATGTAATTTTTTATGAACTGGCACGATATCTTCAAGGACGTTAGCTATTTCAGGGGATATCTTTGACAGCGAAGCGGCTTCATGACTTGCCAAAAATTCTCCCAAGAGACATTTTTTATGGTCAAACTGAACGTCAAGTGTCGCCTTATTCTTAACAAACAGTGCTTGAATCTCATTTGCCCATTCCAAATGGCCTAATTCAATTTCCAAAATTTTTTCGTTGTACTTTGCCCCTAAAGAAAACTCATGACTATCATGAATAATTTGTGTGATGAGATAATACGAACTGCCGCCTAAGATCAGAAGGAATAAGATTAAAAGGCCGGTTAATCCCCACAATTTGTTCCTAATTTTGATATTTTTAAAAAAACTGGCAGACATTCTTTTCCTCCATACTTTTGATAGAACTATTTGAAGTGATTCATCGTGAATTTGCCTTCTTTATTTTTTTTACGATACCCTCAATATTGAATATTTCACCTTACATGAAACAACGGAGACATTCAATTAGTTTAATAAACGCTTTACCGCACCCTTTTCTGCTTGCTTTTTTCCCCCTGTCTGATAGCTTCAGGGTCATTACTCTCCCATGGAACCTTTAAAATGATAAAAAAACTTAAGTACATTATTTATACCCGCCCCTTTATCTGTTTTTTATATTATTTCATACGTCTTTATACCGCGACCTTCAGGTTAAAAATTGAAAATGAAAAGAGCTGGCAGAGCATGCTCAATGGAAATCAGCCGGTAATTCTGGTAACCTGGCACCAACAGTTTTTTTCGGCCATCCGGCATTTTAAAAAATATGCCCGGTATAATCCGGGGCTGATGATTTCCAGAAGCCGGGACGGGGACCTTATTTCCGCCGTGGCCCGGCGTAGCGGATGGCGCACACCAAGAGGCTCATCCTCAAAGGGGGGCAAAGAGGCCATGGCAGCAATGATTGTGCACCTCAATACCTATGGCTTTGGCGCGCATATCCTGGACGGTCCCACCGGCCCCATGGGCAAGGTCAAACCGGGCATCATAAAAATGGCATTGCAGACCAATGCCCTGCTGGTCCCTTTTTTTATCGATTCGCATCAGGCATGGTTTTTTAATTCCTGGGACCGCTTCATGATACCCAAGCCCTTTGCCAAAGTCCGGCTGCGTTTTTTAGATCCCATCCATATCTACGGGGAAAAAAATGAGGATTTTGAAGTCCTGCGCGAACGGCTTGAAACGATTATGCTGCCGGGCCTCCACCCTTAATTCAGATGAATGACAACAACCCCTCCCCGGTCATACCCAAAAGGCCTGAACACCCCGGCGTATGGGGTGGAGATACCTTTGTAAAACGTATTGAAGGGGATGCGGTACGAAAACTTCTGGTCCGGGTCAACATCCAGGATGGTGACAAAACCGGTTGACGGATCAAAGCCTCCCACAGGCGAAATATGGGGAATGTTCAATTCCTTTATAAACGCACCCTGGTCAAAATGGGCAATAATCAGACAACTATCGAAAAATTGAAATTTTTTAAGGTGCCCAAGAATCTGCTGCCTTACCCTGGCCCTGCTCTGGTTTAAGGAACCCTGAATCATTTCAACCTTTTTAAAGGGGATACCATAGGCCACAAGACTGTCTTTCACCACAGCCGAAAGAACCGCCAGCGGCAACCCCCGCCGCCCCTCGTATCCTTCCGGTTCCATGCGCTCTTTCCAGTGGGCTGTTCTCACTTTTTCCAAAATGGCCTGCTGGGTAACAGTCGGACCGGGGCATCCGTACCGCTCCCTTAACACATTGACCACACAAACCACCGACGCCACGGAACACGAAGATTCATGGTATTGTTTGACATGGTGGCGAAACAGGGCAGCCGCAAGACCTGGCCCTTTGGACAGTCCTGGGAACGGAGTGATATGCCTTGCCTGGCCCGGAGCAAAACTGCCCGTGCGCGTCATCCAGTGAAAAAAATACTTGATGGCCAGGTAAGTGCGGACGATGCAAAATCTGAAAAGGTTCATCATCATACCCCAAAAGGCTGATTTATTTTTCACGGATCACCGTCTGTGTCCGGCCAAGTTTCAATGCCAGACCCTGGGGAGTGTCTGTTAAAAAAGCGGTCATCTGCGCCAGGGAGTTCTGGGTGAATTTGATCAGATGGGCATCGGTTTCCATAAACAGGGCGTCCGCTTTTATGTAAAGGGCTTCAGGCTCAAGGGCAATCGTGTCAAGGGTATTTAAGGTCAATTCAATCCCGGCGTTTTTTTTGACAAGATCCACCACAAAAACAGCCGTCTCTTCATAAGGGAAATAGACCTTCTCTTCAACATTATCATCTATGTTCTGGCATAAAAAATATCCCTTGTCATCTTTTTGGATGGATTGATTGAAATATTTTATAATTTTGGGGTGTTCCAGTTTCCCGTGCTCATTGTGCCAGGTGCCGTCGTTGTCCATCCAGAAAACGGCCTGCTCTTTGGGGATAATATTCTGTTTTCTTGTCCGGGTCATGGGCGATCCTTACGTTTGAAATTTAAGGTTTTCTTGTATCTGAAAACAAAAACAGATACAAGTGGCAAACATCTTTAACGATACGGAGAAACACCTTGTGATGACCCGCCATTTGGAAAACGGCCTTTCAATGCTGCCCCGCAAGGTAAAAGATCTTCCCGGCATTGCAGACCTGCCCGTGGTGTCTGTGCTGGGGCAGATGGACAAAGCCCTCGAAGAGAAACGTTATGCCCTGCTGGCAGCCCCGCCCGGCGCAGGAAAGACCACCCTTGTGCCCCTGGCGTTGATGAACCGACCCTGGTTAAAAAACAAAAAAATAATCATGCTGGAGCCCCGACGACTGGCGGCCCGGGCCTGCGCCGCCCATATGGCTGAACTTCTTGGGGAAACTGCGGGCGGGCGTATTGGATACCAGGTCCGCATGGAAAGATGCATTGGCCCAAAGACCCGGGTAGAAATTGTCACCGAAGGAATTCTTACCCGCAGGCTGCAGTCTGATCCGGGACTGGACGGCGTGGGGCTTGTTATTTTTGATGAATTCCACGAACGCCATATCCATGGGGATCTGGCCCTGGCTCTGAGCCTGGATGCGGCTGAAGGCTTTGCCGAAGACCTGCGCATTGCCGTCATGTCGGCCACCATGGATACCCGGGCATTGTCCGATCTTTTGGGAAATGCTCCGGTGATTTCATCCCAGGGCAAAACCTGGCCTGTGGAAACCATATATGTGGATCCGCATCATCAAACGATCCCATCCGGTTCAAAAATCGGATGGCCCGGTATTCTGCCCACCTGTCTGAATACCGTGGTCAAGGCTATGGAGCGCCATGAGGGAGATATTCTGGTCTTTCTGCCCGGTGCCGCAGCCATCCGGACCCTTGCTGAAAAATTGAATGAAAAATTCCAACAGGATCCTGCTGTAAAAATTATCTCTTTGTTCGGCAGCCTCTCTTTCAGGGACCAGAAAATTGCCATTGAGCCTTCAGCATCGGGAAACAGGAAAATCGTTCTGGCCACGCCCATTGCAGAGACATCCCTGACCATCCAGGGTATTCGGGTGGTGGTGGATTCAGGCCTGGTCAACCAGCCGGAGTTTTCACCCGGCCGGGGCATGACCCGGCTCGAAACCCGACCTGTGTCCAAAGCATCTGCAGACCAACGCAGGGGCCGTGCCGGCCGCACCGCTCCGGGCATCTGCTACCGGTTGTGGCCCCAATATGTGCACCAGGGCCTTGTGCCGTTCAACCGTCCTGAAATCCTCAACGCGGATCTGGCCCACCTGGTCCTTGAACTCTCCCTTTGGGGGGTGCGTGATCCGTCCGAACTTAAGTGGCTGGACACCCCTTCTCCCGGCCCTGTTGCGGCGGCAAAGGATCTGCTTGTTTCCCTGGACGCCCTGGACCATGGGGGTTCAATCACTGCCCACGGCCGGGAGATGCTGTTTGCCGGCATCCATCCCCGGCTGGCCCATATGATTCTTCGGGCCAAAGAGATGGGTCACGGCTTTTTAGGGTGTTGTCTGTGTGCATTGGTTGAGGAAAAGGATATTATTGCCTTTGAATATGGTCGCCGGGACCCCGATATCCTACTGCGCCTGGAGATGCTGGCCAACCTGTCACAATCAAAAACGCAGAAAAACCATTTTCCCCACCGGGAACGGGCATTATCCATCCTGGCCCAGGCCCGGCGTCTTGCTTCACTGTTCAATATTCAAGGCCGGGACATGGATATGAATCCAGCCGGAAGGCTTCTGGCCCAGGCCTTTCCGGACCGGGTGGCGGCAAGGCGCAGTACCGGGTCTTTGTCCTTTCTTACAGCCAAAGGCAATGGTGTGTTTTTTGACACGGAAAATACCTTGTCTGGCCGTGATTTTATTGTGGCCGTTGAGGTAGACGGCCAGACAAAAAATGCGCGCATTTTTCTGGCCGCAGCCCTGGATCGCGTGGATTTGGAAAATGATTTTTCAACGGAACTGGTAACACAGGACGTTGTGGCGTGGGACCAATGGAGCGGCTCCGTAAAGGCCGTAAGGCAAACCCTGTTCGGCCGGATTGTTGTCAGTGAAAAGCCTTTACCTTCACCGGATCCGGAAGCGGTGAAAGCCGCCATAATCCGGGGAGTCAGGGAAAGCGGTCTTCAGAAACTTGACTGGCAGAAAAACACCATGAATTTCAGGCACAGGGTAATTTTTCTGAAAAATCTTGCCAATGCCTGTCCGGATTTTGCCCGGTTGCCGGATGTGGGGGATGATGCGCTGACATACGCCCTGGCAGACTGGCTTGGCCCCTTTCTTTGCGGGGTGACCTCTGCTGCGGGATTAAAGCGCGTGGATATAGATGCTGCCTTAAAAGCACTTTTTACCTGGGATCAGTTAAAAATGGTGGAGCGACACGCCCCCACCCATATCCGGGTGCCGTCCGGATCTACCATTCCCATACGGTATGCGGATAAAAACGGGGCGTTGGACTCTCCGGTGCTTGCGGTCCGAATCCAGGAAATATTCGGCATGGACGCCACCCCTGTAATTGCCGCAGGCCAGGTGCCCTTGACCCTTCACCTGCTCTCCCCTGCATCCCGGCCGGTCCAGATCACCACCGACCTTGCTCATTTCTGGGCACATACCTACCAGGAAGTAAAAAAGGATCTCATGGGACGTTATCCCAAGCATTACTGGCCCCAGGATCCACATACAGCCCAGGCTACGGCCAGGGCCAAACCCCCAAAGCCCAAGTAGTGTCTAAAAAAAATGACAAATGATAAAAACAAGCGCCGACCACGGTTCAACAGCCGATACGGTTCCCTGTTTTCCAGGATCGGTTTTAAACTGATTGTACTGATTCTCTGTGTTCTCATGCTCTCCATGGGATCGCTGGCCTATCTGGCAACCGAACTGATGGTCGAATTCGGGGAGTACAGTGTCAGGATCAATGAAAAACACATCCGGGAAAAAACAACCCTGTTCCTCTCCCGAATTATGGAGGAACAGACCAGACGATATGAAAACAGTTTCAGTAAAATCAGTCTATCTTCGGCCTTGATTGCCCGCCAGGCAGCCCTCCTCCTGGATCAGAAGCTATTTTTAACCACCGAAGAAACAAAAAACCGATCTTCAAGCAGCAGTTTTCAACCGGATCTGTTCTTTTTTTCAGATAACCGTTTTTTTTCAAATCCAGCCTCTGACCCTTTTACCGTGCTGTACTGGGGAGACTCCCGGGTTTCACCGGAAATCAAACAAGATATTTCTCTGATGTCCGCGATCTGGCCATTGCTGTCAACGGTCAAAGAGCGGACCCCGGAGTCCGAAGCCGTTTATGTGGTCACGGAAACCAGCTTCACGCTGTATTATCCCAACACACACATGGTGGAGAAACTCAAACCCATTCAGGAATACGAAATCAAAGACGGCATCTGGTACCGGATGGCCCGCCCGGAAAACAACCCCGGCCGGGAGACCGTCTGGACCCCGGTCTACCAGGATGAAGCCGGAAAAGGACTCATGACATCTGCCGTCACCCCCATCTACGGAGAATCCGGCGATTTTCTGGGGGTGGCGGGTATTGACGTCACCCTGGACCGGATGATCGAGGATATTCTGGGCAACCATTCGCCGGGACATGATCCGGGCACGGGCATGTTTTCATTTATTGTAGACCGCCAGGGGCGCATCATTGCCTTTCCCGGGGAGCAGTCAGCTGTTTTCGGCCTGCCCCCCCGGCCGCCGGATATCCGATACGGAGACCTGCTCGGACAAACCCTTCTGGACTCTCAATACGAGCCGGTCAGGAACATTGCCGGGGCCATTGCGTCAGAAAAACGAACCATTCACCGTCTGGAACTTGACCATGGTCCAATACTGCTGTCATCACGGGTCATTCCCTCGACCGGATGGCATCTGTGCATTGTCGTACCGGAATCCTTTATTTTGTCCTCAGTCAGGCAGACCCGGCAAGCCATTGAAGGGGCGGTGGACAACATGAATCTACGGTTCCGGGAAATGATCTTCATTTTTCTGCTGATCTGTGTGGTGTGTATTGTTATTTTTTTAAGCAAACAGGTCATCATCCCTATGAATCGGCTGATCCAGGGAGCAGGAAGGGTCAGGGACGGGGATCTGTCCGTCCGCCTTGAACCGGCCGGCAAGGATGAGATGGGCCGGCTGATTTGGATGTTTAATACCATGATCGGGGAACTGGAAAAATCCAGCCTCCGGGAAAAAGAACAGACCCGGGCCCTGGAGCAACGGGTCAGGGAAAGGACACAGGAACTCTACAATATAAACATCGAGCAGGCCCATACCCTGGCCCGGCTGGAAAAAGAGTCCCTGGAACGTAACGAGATCCAGAAGGAACTGAAAAAATCCCAAGCCCGATACAGGGATATTTTCCAGTATGCCGTTGAAGGCATTTTTCAGTCCACGCCGGACAACCGGCTGCTCAGCGCTAATCCGGCCATGGCCCGGATTTTTGGATTTGATTCACCGGAGCAGATGGTGGAACAGGTTACAAACATTGAGTCACTTTACCTGTATCCGAAACAGCGCCGGGAATTTATACGAATGGTCAAGGAGAAGCGGATGGTCTCGGGATTTGAAGTCCAGTGCTTTAGAAAGGACGGATCCGTGATCTGGACCTCGTTGAGCGCCCGGGCCGTATTAGATCCGCAGGGCGAACTTCTCTATATCTTGGGATCCGGCGAGGACATCACGGAACGGAAAAAAGCCGACGCCGCCGTAAAACAAGCATCGGAACTGGCAAGGGAAGCCAGCCAGGCCAAAAGCCGGTTTCTGGCCACCATGAGTCATGAAATCCGCACCCCTGTGAATGCCATTATGGGAATGACCGACCTGGCCCTGTCCACGGCGTTGAACCAGGAACAGCGCAAATATCTCAAGGTCGTTCATCACTCTTCGGAACACCTTTTGTCGCTCATTGACGACATCCTGGACATTTCCGCCATTGAAGCCAGAAAAGTGGAAATCGAACACCAGCCCTTTGATCCGAACCGGCTCATCACAGAGGTGGTGGATATGTTTTCAAATGCTGCGGCCCGGAAAGGCATCCATTTGTCCCATACGGTCGAAGGGCTGCCCAAAGGCCTCAAGGGAGACCCGGCACGACTTCGTCAGATCCTGGCCAACCTGGTGGGCAACGCGGTGAAATTCACCCGGGAGGGATCTGTCGTCATTACCGCTAAACCAGCACCTTACGATCAGGAAAAAACAACCAGTGGAGCCGTTCCCATCCGTTTTTCCGTTCGGGATACCGGAATCGGGATCCCGGAAGACCGGGCAGACACGATTTTCCAGGAATTCACCCAACTGGAAACCTCTTTGTCCCGACCCTATGGCGGCACCGGACTTGGGCTGGCCATCTGCAAAAAGCTGGTGGATCTGATGGGGGGAACCATATGGGTGGAGCGTGGTAAACCTTGTGGGAGTATCTTTTATTTTTCAATCCGTCTGGAACCAGCCCGGCAGGAGGACATTCCCGTGCCTGTGCCGTTCCGGTCCGGGCAAAGGAACGACGAATCCGCCACGTCCCCAAAAAATGGAATTCATCTTAAATCCTGCCGCATCCTGGTGGTAGAGGACTTTGAAATTAATCAGGATGTGATCCGGCCGGTCCTTGAAAAACTGGGCATACGGGTCACCATGGTGTCAAACGGACAGAAAGCTGTACACGCGGTCCGGGACAATCAATACGACCTGGTTCTCATGGACATTGAAATGCCGGTTATGGACGGCCTTGAAGCCACACGGGAAATCAGAAAGATGGATGACCCGCAAAAATCATCCATCCCCATTGCCGCCCTGACCGCCCATGCCCTGAAAGGGGATAAGGAACGGTTCCTGGCGGCGGGAATGGACGGGTACATCACAAAGCCGGTTCAAACCGGCAAATTAATCCAAACCATTTCACGGCTGCTCTCCCCCGGAAGGGATCATGAATCCCAAGGGGTGCCGGAACCGGAATATTTCGATCCCGACCGCGCCCTTTCCCTGGCAGATCATGATGATGAACTGCTCTTGATTACCTGCCGGTCCATTCTCACCCATCTGCCGGTCTACCTGGAAGAACTGGAGCGTACTGTGGGACAAAAAAACTATAAAGAGACGACCCGCCTGGCCCATTCCATTAAAAGCGCAGCCAAAAGCATGGGTGCGGATAAATTGGCAGCCATGGCCTTTGAACTGGAGCAGGCCGGCGACAGACAGGATCAGAAAGAGACCGCCCGCCTGCTGGACGGTTTCAAACCGGCCGCCCTGGATATGCTGGCGCAGGTCTCTGCATTTACAGATAAAAGTGGGTCATGAAGTCACATGCACGACAGGAAATCATGATTTTGCGTTCTGAGCGCAACAATTAAAATTTAATTGCCTTGACATACTCACCGATTACTGTATACTGATCAACTATTGCACTACTTTAAAGTGCTTGAGTTTCTTCCTTAGATATTTTCCCCGAGAAATCAGTGATTATTCTTTAAGATCGAGACGATTTATTTTTTATTTTTGTTTAGGAGAATGCTTATATGTCAAACGGTATAGTAAAATGGTTTAGCGAGTCAAAAGGTTTTGGATTTATTGAACATGCAGGTGGCGGCAAAGATGTGTTTGTGCATCATTCAGGCATCAATGCATCTGGCTTTAAAGTTCTCAATGAAGGTGATCACGTATCATTCGACATTGAAGAGGGTCCCAAAGGACCATCAGCTGCAAATGTGACTGTGATTTAAAATACCATTTTATCTCTGTGACATTTTAGCCCCTGAGTAGATTATTACTCAGGGGCTTTTTCATTTTCAGCTATTCTCAAATACAACCGCTCCAAAATTCCAAGATATATACCCAAAAAGTAAAAAGAAGTGACAGCAATATTTAAAGAACATGAATGAGCTTTTCAATTGATTTGGGGCCGGGTAAGCTATAAAATATTACGGATTTGGAAATTTTATTAAATCCGACAAAGCAAACGAACGTCGAAACAAAAATCCCCCGCAATGACCCTGCCCATACGGAAGCGGGAAAAAGTATAAAAAATGCTGCGGGTAAGGAAAAATTAATAATGTCAACCCGATTGCCGGAAAAAGCCCTGCTGCTGAAGCGCTTAAAGGATGCCGGGTTCAGTTGTGAAATTGAATATATCATCACGTATGATAATGACATCTATATTGTCCAGGCCAAGGATATTTCGAAATTCGACCTCAAGGAGATGATCGAAAGCGAGCAGCATATCATTAGACACCCCCGAACTTCAGAAGCAGCTTTCAAAGGCACTGTATGACCACCATTATTTTATCGATCGGTTCATGGCTGAGGCTGACACCGTGATCGCAAGAGATAAAGTTCGTTTAAACCTTGACAGCCACGATGCCTATGGCGTTGATACGGTCCGTAATCCTCTGTGGTCCGTATACTGGTACCAGAAACGACATGCCAAAGTTTGCGCCCGAATCCGGAGCATCGGGTTTAAGACCGGCGACACCATTGGCATTGAAATTAATCCGGACGGCAAACCGCAAATTTTCAAACATTAATCATTGGCTGTTTCAGTCCGGACAGGGAGTTCTTTATGCATGTGCGCTTTGTTGATTCCGGCTTTTTTTGCTCCAGAAAAAAGCCGAAGCGATTTTCATTGTTTCCAAATAACAAGGGACAAAGATGAGTGAACACCAGTATGAGAAAGCGCTTGATAATAAAGTGGCCAATGAAAAGCATTTGGATCTTTTCACTGGCGAAAAAACTATTGATATAACACCCATTGCACAGGAGAATTAACGATGCAAGACGATTTTTACCCCAACATCATGGCCTTTTTTAACGATTTAAAGATAAAGCAAAAAGCCACTTATCCCGACCGGATGAATAAGGGCGAAGTGTCCACGGTTATCGACCTTGCAATCCACGCCACAAATTCAGAGTCAATGGGTGGCGGCATCAAGGGATATGACAAGCTTTTAGAACAAATCACTCGTCGGATGTCATTGGATCACGGCGAAGAAGCCGTAATCCGGTCTTTAAAGCAGATTATAACACAATTGGAGAAGATCGCTGAGTATGCCCGTCAATTAGATGAAGAAGAAGCCGGATGTAAAAGCAATGAAGCTTCGTATTAACATTCAAGGAGAGGATTGATTACCCAAATTAAAAACGGTTTTTCCATGGACTTAAATGAGTTAAGGCACAGTGGATGGTACATCAGCATTTAATTGTCTATCCAGGGCCTATAGAAGGAACACTATATTCTGAATCAGGGGAGAAACTAACACCGCCTGAAGAGTGGGCCTTTTTGCCCGCAGGGGATGCGGCTGTTACAAGGCGAGTAAAATTAAAGGGCCCCGTATGGGTAGTCCAGGCAAAATACCGCAGACGGATGATTTCAAAAGGGATCTGGGCTCCCGCTGACAATATCCTGGCCGCAAAACAGGAAGTGGCTGATAAGAGGGCAACGCCACTCTATGCCAATGAGCGAAAGCGCGAACTGGCACGAAGAGAGGCCAAGCAAAACGCCTATACACAAGAATTTAATGATCAAATCATCAAGTTTTTGAATTTCCACCCCAGGTATGAGAAAGAGGCACAACTCCTTGGAAAAATCATAACCACCCACGCAACCCCTGTGGGCAGCGGAACCGTTGCTAGGACCCAGCTTATTCCTATTAATAAGAGAGCTCAAGCTGCTGTAATTGCATGGATGCGACATAAGATCACTGCATATGATTCAATGAAAATCCCACGTGTAAAAGGAAAGAGAAGAGAAGCAAGAAGAGACCTGGCCAAAAAATCAATAGAAGTGCTGGAAATATATCGGCATGGCCAGGATGCCAAAGAGGATTGTCCCCTGAAACAGGCATTGGAAAAAGATCATAACTTTTGACCTCAAACTTCAAAACAAGGGGCCACAAAGATCATTGATCAGGAACATGGTAAGGCAAGAGGATTTTGATATTTGGGCCTTGGTCATATTTTAGGCCATCCGAATTTTTGGTAGGTTGGGTTGAGAAACGAAACCCAACGCCGATAAGTTGTTGGGTTTCACTTCGTTCAACCCAACCTACGCTGTGGCCGATGTTATGACCAAGCCCGATATTTGGGTCTAGATTTGGGCTTAAAATGTTTATACGTTGTTGACACAACCCCTTTTGTGCAGTAGTTCATGTTTATACAATGTTTAAACTCTTGAAGGAACACAAAATGACAGAACTGGTTATTAAAAAGTGGGGTAACAGCTTGGCAGCAAGGATACCAAAAGTGATTGCTGATATAATCCAGCTTGAAAAAGATCAGACCGTTACCATTGAGGCGAAAGACGGAAGGATTATTATTACCCCTATCAAAAAGAAAAAAGATTATACACTTGACGAACTTTTAAACCAATGTGATTCCAAGGCTGTTGCCTTGGATGCCGAAGATAAGGCATGGTTGAACGACAAGCCTGTAGGAAAGGAATGGTAATGGCCGCAAGATCTGAAAAAAAAGTGTTTATTCCCGAACGTGGCGATCTTGTCTGGACAGACTTTGACCCTGCCGCCGGTCATGAGCAACTGGGGCATCACCCGGCCCTGGTCCTTTCTCCTGCAATTTTCAATAAAAAAATTCTCCTGGCTTTGGTCGCCCCGGTCACAAGCAGGGTTCAGGGACATGGTTTTGAAGTAGTTTTAGCCGGAGAAAAGATTTCCGGTGTTGTTCTGTGTCATCAGGTCAAGACAATTGATTTTGTGGAAAGAGGTTTAAAGTTTGCTGAAAAGGCCTCAGCCTCAGTAGTAAGTGAAGTTTTGGCTAAAGTAAGGGCACTTATAACGGAATAAGGAATTGCAAAGCGAGGACTACGTGTACGACAGGCTCAGTTTTTCAGGTAAATGAGCACCCAAGACTATTCCGGTGATTTATCGGTCATTCCCCACAATACTTCTGCTATTGAATGCTGTTTTGAAATAGGCATAGGGGAGGATAGATACCATCAGTGCTTAGTCAATTATGTGGCCATCTGGAGAAAAAAAATTTGCGAGCCTTTCCAGATGATGTTAATGATTTCATCATTGTTTTTTAAACATTTATGCAGATTTGGTTATTCTTACTTTTCGGAAGTTATCCCGTTAGATAAGTGAATACGGAAGATAAACGGAAACCACAGATCAACTTGTTAGGTGGCTTCAATAGGGTTCAATAGGGTTCAATATGAATTTAGAGTTTGATAGAAGAAATTCTGCAAGAGTATCATTGCAAGAATTTTGTTCGTGTATGGAGCGTCTAATTGATGACGAATTACTGATGCAATATTCAGTCATCTCTATGCATAATGCGTTGCAAGGATATATGACTATTTACTTGAGGGACCATGATCTTTTAGATACTTGGAAAAAGGATCATGCAAAAAAGTGGGAAAAAACCGAATATCCCAAGATGCTATCTACTGAAGGTAAATATCAGCCCAAAAAATACCCGCAGTTAGATCTCTTTATGGAGCTATTTAATAAGGTGTTTGGAGGCAAAGATCATAATGTAGAAAGAGAGCTGGTAGATGCCTTAAATGAGCAAAGAAATAATTTTATACATTTTAACACTGATTGTTTTTCACTGGAAAAACAGTACGCTCTTGGCGCATGTGCTGAGGCTCTTAAAGCCATAATGTTTATTGCAAACGCGGATAGAAGGTTATTCGATTGCGAAGAAGAACAACAAGAATTTGAAGCACTTTATGAAAAAGCGCAAGGTCAAATCAATGCACACCAGCCACCTAACAAGTAAATCCAGGTAACGCCTACGGCGCACCTGATTTGGGCGTTATGTATAGCAAACAAAATTTAGCATCTATTTTTTACATTTCAGAATCTAAGTGTCAACAGAAGGAATTAATAACATGAATCTATTAAAACTATATGCGCAAATTGATGAACGTGAAAAAGGTCAAAATTGTGAAGGTGAAAGTTTAAATATTTCCGCTGATGAAATAGATGAACTTCATAAAGAACTTTCTATTATATCAAAATCAGACATCCCCAAAAAATACAGAACAGAAATCCAAAATTTCCTTGAATCCAGCCTACTCTTCTTAGACCAAGAAAACACAGATTTAAATACTTCTTTATCAAGTCTTGTAACAGACCTTCGAGGGTATTAATGGGTCATCCTACATAAAGGTACGTAACGCGACATAGGAATTGGGATATTTGCCTGAGAGGATCGCTTAGCTCAGATCATCATCCATTCTGTCGTCTCATGGCGGCACCTCAATCTGCTATTCGGGTATGATTTCTCAGACGAGAAAAGTTACAAGACACCGTTGGTGTTCTCTTCCCCCAAATTGGCCGCATGAGAGACCCAGATGTTTGGGAGACGACAAGGTCGTATAAAATACGGCCCAGTGGGGCTTTCCAGCAAATCCTATGTCGCGTTACGTACCTTTATGTAAGATGACCCTATATTCGAAGCCTGGATAATATTGGGGAAAATTAAACAAATAAGGGGAAATCTCAACGGATTTTCCCTAAATGTGCAATTACACCCAATATTAACTTTGTCCAAAGTTAATATTCAGTGTATTCTGGGGACATGTATTCTGTATTCTGGGGACAGCTTTGTATTCTGGGTAGAGTAGAGCACTGATTCGGCCGGTTTCTTCAGCCCTTTTTATATTCGAGACGCCTTGCCGCACGCGGCTACTACGTGTTCCAAAGGCCTTGCATCCTCAATGCTCCCTCATCAA
>NZ_JBFXHE010000073.1:0-14471 GCF_050177295.1 Desulfobacter sp. | reverse complement strand
AGAAGCCACTGAACAGATCCAGAGTCAAATTGGCAAAGTTCAGCATGCTACCTCTGAAACTTCTCTGGGTTGCTCTCAAAATTATAGCGGCCAGGAGGAAAAGGTGTACCGGAAAACGATTTGGATGTTTTTGTGGATGTTTCTTTGTTCCCCTTGTGTGCCGAGCCTTTGGGCAGGCAGCGCCGGACAGTTGTTCAGCTTTGGTGACAGTGGCATTGATAACGGAAATGTATTTTCAGTGACAGACGGGCTTGAGCCTGCGGATCCCTATTGGGAGGGCCGGTTCAGCAACGGGTTCAATTACCTGGATGTGCTGGCCCAGGCCGTGCCCGGATGGGAGGCCACGCCCTGGTCTTACGGCGGCACCAATGCCGCCTTTGGCGGAGCCCAGTCCGGCTTGGGATTCGCTGTTGCTGGGGTTCCCAATGCCGGCGAACAAGTGCTGCAATTTCAGGCAGAGTACGGTGAGGCCTACGCTTCATCTGATATGATCCTGTTCAGCATGGGGCAAAATGACCTGCTCTTTGCCGGGAGTTCCCCGCCGGATCCGGCCGATGTCGCCGCTGACATGCTTGAGGCTTTTTGGCTTGCTCATGAGAACGGTGCCAGAAGCTTTATTTTCCCAACCTTGTTTCCCCTTCAGTTGATGCCCGGGGTGGTCAATGACGCATCCGTCGACCTGGACCAGGTTGCGGACTGGGTGACCCAGGTCAATACCGAAGCTGACGCCCTGATTGCCGAATTCAAAGCCGCCCACCCTGACGTGATCGTCATCCGGACGGATCTGACGCGTCTTATCAGCAAGGTCTACGCCAATCCTGAAAAATACGGGCTCACCAACGTGACGGACAGCGCTTATACCGGGGATTTCTTCGGTGAAGGCGGCAGCGTGGCCCAGGATTCAGATACCTGGCTTTGGTGGGATGAGGCCCATGTAACGGCCACGGTCCAGGAATTGGTCGCCACATGGGTGCTTTGGGATGTCCAGAACGGATTGTTCCCGGATCAGTCTTCCCCCAGGCCGGTCTGGGAAGTATTTTAACCCTTCTCGACCAGACGCTCCACCGGAATCAATGGGAGGCAGGCCGGGTGTTTGAGCGTCTGGCGCAGGACAGGATTCCTGGGTCCAGGACCAGGTCCGCTTCCGGTTCCTGGTTTCTCACGCCTTTCGGGATGACGGGGAGCCAGGACAGCCAGGGCGGTTCAAGCGGCTGGTCCTGGCATTACGCAGGTGCAAGCCTCGGCCGGGAGGCGCGGTTGCCCGGTGGTGGGGCTGTTGGTGTTTCCCTTGGCCAATCCCGGGGAAAACTCTCCTTGAACAACGGGTTTGGAGAGTCGGATATCAGGGTTTACCAGGCAGGAATTTACGGCGGGCTTACAAAAAATCAAAATCCAGTAGTTGAGTTCATCATTCTGAGTCACAGTTCCCCCGCACAGGTCGAAATTTTTCTTGACGAACTATGTGGTTAACTAGTAGTAGAGCTGTTGGTTAACGAGTTCGAGTGCGAGATTACGGAGGCGGACAAATGAACGGATTCTTTGTCGCGGGAACAGATACTGACGCGGGTAAAACAGTTGTTACTGCCGCTTTGGTGCGGCAAATGCGGATGCAGGGCATAGATGCCGTGCCAATGAAAGCAATTCAGACCGGGGGAGGCTATACCCAAGACGGATACCCGATTTCCCCGGATTTTGAAGTCTATTGCAGGGCTTCCTCCTTTATCGGGGATGGGGACGAAATAAGGGATATGGTGCCCTTGTCATTTTCCGCCCCCTGTTCTCCCCATCTGGCGTCCCGGATGGCAGGGACCGCGTGTGAGATCGGTCCGGTACTGGCAGCGCTGGAACGACTCTGCGGAAGACATGACCTGGTCATTGCCGAAGGGGTGGGGGGGATCAATGTTCCCCTGTCGGACAGGCTTACAAGCCTTACCCTCATAAAAGAAACAGGACTGCCCCTTATTCTGGTCATTCGAAATGTTTTGGGGTGCGTCAACCACGCCATCAATACCATCCAGATACTCAGATCACATAACATTCAGATCAGGGGGGCTGTCATGACCCAGACAAGTCCCCCCCGGGATTGCGACACATTTATCCTTGAGGATAATCCCCGGATTATCAGCCGGCTCGGTGGCACTCCCATTTTGGGCAGCCTTCCTTTTATCCCCGGGGCCCAGTCCGGCACGGAACCGTTTTGGACCGCCCTGGATGTTTACATGAACGGTATTGCCGGCGCACTTTTAAACGGCGGAAACAATGAACAGAACTGAAGCATACCTGGCCTTTGACAAAAAACATATCTGGCATCCCTATACCTCCATGACCGATCCCGTGGGTGCCTATATGGTAAAAAGGGCGGAAGGGGTCCACATCCATCTTGCCGACGGCAGGGTCTTGACCGATGGCATGTCTTCATGGTGGGCGGCCATTCACGGGTATAACCACCCTTTGCTGAACCGGGCCCTCCATGAACAGATCCGGAACATGAGCCATGTCATGTTCGGGGGCCTGACCCATGAGCCGGCCTGCACCCTGGCCGAAAAGCTGATATCCCTTGTCCCCCAAGGACTTGAACATATTTTTTTCTCGGATTCCGGATCCGTTGCGGTTGAGGTGGCCATCAAGATGGCCATCCAGTACCAGCACGCCCTGGGCAAGCCCGGAAAAAAGAAGCTGCTCACAGTCAGGAAGGGCTATCACGGGGATACCTTTGCCGCCATGGGCGTGTGCGATCCGGTCCAGGGCATGCACCGCCTGTTCAAGGGTGTACTCTCCGAGGCGATTTTCGCCCAGGCCCCCCAATGCTCTTTTTTTCATGCCTGGGACGAAGCGGATACGGTCGAGATGGAATCGCTCATGGCCGGGCACCACCAAGAGATTGCCGCTGTCATACTTGAACCGGTTGTTCAGGGGGCAGGGGGGATGCGCTTTTACCATCCCAATTACCTGAAACAGCTTGGTTCCCTGTGTCGGCGGTATGATATTCTGCTTATATTTGATGAAATCGCCACGGGGTTCGGCCGCACCGGAAAACTGTTTGCCGCCCAGTGGGCTGGAACTTGCCCCGATATCATGTGCATTGGAAAGGCGTTGACCGGCGGGTACATCAGTTTTGCGGCAACCCTTGCAACCCCTGGGGTGGCCCGGGGTATATCGTCCAACGGCGGGGTTTTCATGCATGGACCAACCTATATGGGAAATCCTCTGGCCTGCGCGGTTGCCAATGCAAGCCTTGACTTGTTGATGACCGGCGAATGGCAGACCCAGGTTGGGTCCATCCAGAGCCTGCTGGCCGAGCATCTTTCGCTGGCCCGGACTTTAGAGGGGGTCAAGGATGTGAGGGTCCTGGGGGCAATCGGGGTGATCGAACTGGAAGAGGCAGTGGATATGCCGGTTATCCAGGATATGTTCGTCCGGGCCGGTGTCTGGATACGTCCCTTTGGCAGGCTGGTCTATACCATGCCGCCCTATGTCTGCAAAAAAGAGGATGTGGTGAAGATTGCAAAAACCATGTGTCAGGTTGTGAAAGCGTATTTGAAAAAGAGGTAAGGAATTCTCAATACTATAGGAAGAAGATGAAATATACCATTGAGTCATATATTGATATCGCAACGAACATTATTGAGGGTCACCGCCCTGAAAATAATATTTATCGTCACCTGGCATTGACCGAGGATAAGGATGTGTTCGCGTTGATGACTGGTGCTGATCTTATCCGTGACACCTTTTTTAAACGTGAAATTCACTTATGCTCAATTTGTAACGGAAAATCAGGAAAGTGCAGTGAAGACTGTAAATTCTGTTCCCAATCAAAATTTCATACCTCAGATATTGAAATCTATCCCCTGATGTCCAACGCTGAGCTCCAGAAAGGGGCATACGGACTCATGGACACAGATGTCCATCGCTATTCGATTGTGACCACCGGCAAAGGGCTTGGTAAAAGTGAGGTTCGACAGGTGGCTGATGCGCTGGGTGACCTTCCGTCAAAAAAATTGTCCTATTGCGTTTCTTTGGGGATTCTGGATGATGAGGATATGGATTATTTGAAAGCCTGCGGTATAGGCCGTTATCATCATAATCTTGAAACCTGCCGAAGTCATTTTAATGCGGTCTGCACGTCCCACACCTACGATGACCGGATCAATACAATTAAGAAAGCAAAAAACGCCGGCTTATCTGTTTGTTCGGGCGGCATTTTCGGTGTGGGTGAAAGTATGGCCCAGGTCCTTGAACTGGCTTTTGAATTAAGGGAACTTAAGGTGGATGCTGTTCCGATCAATTTTTTAACCCCTATACCGGGAACTCCTTTTGAAGGGAAAAATAATCTGACGCCAATAAAATGTCTGAAAATAATATCTGTCATGCGATATGTGCTGCCGGATACAGACATCATTATTTGCGGCGGAAGAATACCGAATTTAAAAATGCTTCATCCCCTTGTTTTCCAGGCCGGTGCAAATGGCATAATGACAGGCAACTATTTGACCACAAAAGGCAATCAGCTTCAGGAAGACCTTGACATGATCAATCAGCTGGGATTTGAACCAAGGCATTGATTTTTAGGTAAAATTGCTTAATATATACGCTGATTTTTATTTAATTTAACAATCAGGCCGATTATGGAAAAAGAAAATTGTTCAGAAGGCAAAGATCTTCGCACACAGGTGAGAACTGCGGTTGCCGACGGCGCTAGTGTTGAATTTACATTCCCAGATTCCGTGCTTGTTTACCAGTTTCCTTTAAGGGACTGGAGTGACACAGGTTTGGGTATCCTGACAAAACAGGATTCCAAGATATTGGATTATATCCGGGAGGGTCAGATATTTTCAGTTATCCTTCGCCGGGAGGGAATCAGCCTTTCTTTGGAGGAGTACAGGGTGGAAATCCGCCATATTTCAGATCCTGAACAAGGGCGACATCCCGGGCATAAAGTCATTGGGTTGAGCATTCTGGAGAGGACCCAGGTATAGTTATTCGTTTAACTCAAACCGGTAGCCTGCGCCGTAAACGGTTGCGATGATTGCGGGCGCTGCCGGGTTTTCCTTTTTTGCCCGGCATCATTACGTCCAAAAGCACCAGATCCGGGATTTCACGTTCAAAAGCATCCAGGGTTCATTGCCGTCACCCGTCCCAATGCCGCTGCGGGCTGCCTCAATTCCCGGGCCGCTTCTTTATAACAGTCATGGGCGTAAAGCCCACGGGGAGCAGTCTGCCACGACCCAGGAAATAGTAAGCAATGTTGCCTAGGCTGCACAGGGCGTCGAGAATGTCAGCGCCAGTGAATTGTCTAAAATGGCTGAGACCCTCAATGAAATGGTAAGCCGATTCCAATTGGCCTCATTCCTATCATCATGCAAAAGGTGATTTGCCGGACAACGTGTCTGGCAGGTTAATCCAAAAAATCCAATTCCGGAATGGGCAGAAGTTTTTTGCCTGGGCCCAGACACACCAGTTCCAGGGTGCAGGTTACTGCCGGCTTGGATTGACCCGGGCGCCAGGCGCTGTGGAAAAACACCACCCGGTATGGCCCCTGCTTTTCCCAGGTGGTGCGTATATCCAGAAGATCCCCGAACTGAGCCCCGTCGTGGTATCCGATGTCCGCTTTGTAAACGGCAAAACCGATGCCCTTGTCGTGCCACATCCGGACCAGGGTCTGAACACCGAATATGTCTTCCCTGGCCCGTTCAAAATATTTCAGATAATTGGCGTGGTAAACCACACCGGAGTGATCCGTGTCTTCATAATATACCCTGGCTTTAAAGTGATGAATGGCCGGATCCTGATCCGCTGCATGCACCTTGGTGATATGTTTTGTGTTAATCATAATAATAGGTTATACATTGCCCCTGAATTTACATAAAAAGTATTGAATATTTATTGCGGTTGACATTAAACTGCCTGGCATTAATCCATAAGTTTTAATACATGGAACGTAATCATTAGCCAAGGAGAAAATAATGGAATTACAGGCTGCCATTGAGCAAAGGAAAAGCATTCGCGGATTTTTAGACAAACCGGTTCCCAAAGAGGTTTTGACTCAAATTCTTACTCTCTCTGTCAGGGCACCGTCTACGAAAAATGCACAACCATGGCATTTTTATGTGCTTGCTAAAGAACCTTTGGAACAGCTTAAACGTGCTAACGTGGAAAGGTTCCGCAGTCCTGAAGGTCCCCCTGAGGAGATGGCGCATGTCCTGGTTGAACCGGAAAAAGGAACGGTTTACCGTGACCGGCAGATAGATATTGGAAAACGGCTGTTTACCATCATGGGGATCGGAAGGGAAGATAAAGCCAAGCGGATCGAGTGGGTGGAACGGGGATTCCGGTATTTTGATGCACCTGCGGCCATCATCATTGTCGGCGATAAATCACGTCCCATTGAAGGCACCTATATGGATGCCGGATTGGTTACGCAAACGGTCTGTCTGGCGGCACTTGATTTCGGGCTTGGCACCTGTATCGAGAACCAGGGCATCACCTATTCCGACGCAATTAGAAAAATTGTTCAGATTCCCGACGATAAGCGCCTGCTGGTTGCCATTGCCATTGGGTACCCTGACTGGGATTTTTCAGGAAACCAGATCACCAGTCCCCGGGAGGACATGGAAAATGTTGTTACCTGGTGCGGATTATAAGGGGTTCGGAAAAAAATGGCACCGCCATATCTATAAAACTCGTCAGGAGACGGCATGATCCGCATTGAAATTCCCGGCACCGGTCCGGTTTGTATTCAACATGTGATATTTGATTATAATGGTACCATCGCAGCGGATGGCCGTCTTATTGACGGGGTGGGGCCGGCCATGAACCGGCTTGCCCGCCAGCTTGATTTTCATGTGGTGACGGCCGACACCTTTGGTTCGGTCCAGGCTCAGCTTGAGGGTGTGAAGGCAGATGTTGTGCTCATTTCAAACCAGGACCAGGATCGAAAAAAACTGGATGTGCTCAATCACATCGGCGCGGATACCACCATGGCTGTGGGCAATGGTGTTAACGATGCGTTGATGCTTAAACATGCAGGGCTGGGCGTTGCGGTGCTCGGGGAGGAGGGGATGGCATTGCCGGCACTGATGTCAGCCGATGTGATGATCCGGCATATTCTGGATGTATTTGCCTTTTTTGAAAATCCTAAACGGTTGATCTCCACCCTGAGAAACTGATTAAGGATCAACCTGCCTTGCGGATAAAGGAGCGCTTGCGAATCAGCAGCCACAACCCGCCGCAAACCACCCCGATTATCGTTTGTATCAGTCCAAGACTTGGAATCAGATCTTCCACCGCCTCAAGGGAGATAAGAAACATACCTAGGCTGCCTATGAACATGGCCATGAAGTTGATCAGGGCTGCGGCTGATCCCGTGTCTTCATCCTGCTGGGATAAGAGCAGATTGGCCGAGGGGGGGCGCATCAGGGTGCATGCCAAAGTGGTTGCCAGCATGCCCGGAGTGAACAGAAACAGGGAAGTGTTGCCTTTCATGAAAATGAAGCTCCCGCTTACGGCCATACAGGCAAAACTGCCGGTGATGATACTGCCCGGGGAAAACCACCGTGATATCTGGATATAGATCAAGGGCCCTGCCAGGGCACCCAATGCATTGAGACCGAAAAAATAGCTGTAGGTCTGTTCATCCATGCCGAACCCCTGGATATAAATAAATGCAGAGGCCCCGATAAAGGTCAGGATCGGCAGGGATATCATGGAAAATATCATGAGCAGAATGGAAAATCCCGGATTTTTCATGACCACGCCCAGGCGTCCCAGGGCGTTGAAAACAGAGCCCGGGTAGGGAGTTTCAAGGGGCTCATCCAAAAGCAGGGACAGGCAGAATGAAACCAGGCCGATGCCGGCCAATGTCCAGTATATGGCATGCCAGGACATGAATTTTAAAATCTGTGCCCCTGCCACCGGTGCCGCCACCGGGGCTACAATGACCATGGCCATGACAACGGCCAGCACAGATTCCCGTTTCCTGCCCGTGTACATATCCTTGACCATGGCGGTTGCCACAGCACTGCCTGCGCCGCCGCCAAAACCCTGGAATGCCCTGGCCAGAATCAGTGTCGTTACATGGGTGGACATGGCGCATACGGCGCTGGCCAAAGTGTACAGGACAAGTCCGGTCAGCAGGATGGGTTTTCTGCCATATTTCTCACTGACTGGTCCCCAGATCAGCATGCCCAGGGAAAAGAAGATGAAAAAGAGGCTCAGGCTGAGGTTTACAAGGGTCTGGCCGGCACTAAACTCTTCCATGACATGGGGCAGGGCCGGCAGGTACAGATCCGTTGACAAGGGCGGAAAGGCGCTGAGCAGCGCCAGCATGGCGATGATTGAACGGTCTCCGAAAAATTTTTGTTTCTTAGGCATTATTCACTCTTTTTTGGGGCTACTTTACAGGGTTAATTTCAATGTTTAAAATCTGTTGTTTATCAGCAATACTCACTGATGGAAAGTTTATTTCGGCATCCATGGCATCCGAAAGATTGAACAGATGATACAAAAGAATCCCGGGTAAGACAAAGTTGTCTCTTCTTTGGCAACCGGTATTGCATCCCAGATTCTTTCATGGCTGTCGGATTTTTATCCGGAACATGTTGATCAGATTATCCTTACTACCGGCAGATTGTGTCTGTCCGCCATGAGGATAATTATTCATGCGGTTACGCGAAAGTTGGAAAAATGAAAGTACTTGTCATTAATTCAGGAAGCTCCTCCCTGAAGTATAAATTGTTTGATTTGGCCGGTCCCAGGGCAATATGCGCGGGTATAGTGGAGCGAATCGGAAGTCTGGAAAGCAGTCTGACCCATACCCTGTACCCGGACCCAGGGCCCGGTGAAAAAACAGAATGGTCTGAACTTTTTGAAAATCACACCCAGGCCATCGAAAAGGTGGCCGCTTTACTTATGGCGGGTGATGATCCCCTTGTTAAATCGGCTGAAGAGCTTTTAGCCATCGGTCACCGGGTGGCCCAGGGCGGTGAAATTTTCAAGGAAAACTGCATTGTGGATGCCAGGGCCATTGCGGGTATCCGGGAGAACATTGTGCTGGCGCCGTTGCATAACCCGGCCAATCTGGCCGGTATTGAAGCGGCTATGACGCATTTCCCCGGCGTGCCTTCGGTTGCGGTGTTTGACACGCTGTTTGCAAGTAGTCTTCCCGATTATGTGTACCGGTATGGGTTGCCCACCGCTTATTACAATGACTATAAGGTCAGGCGGTACGGTTTCCATGGCACCTCCCACGCCTATGTCACCAGAACCCTTGCCGGTTTGATGGGCAAACCTTTAAATGAATTGAACAATATTGTCTGCCACCTGGGCAACGGTTCTTCCATAACCGCTGTCAAAGGCGGCGTGTGCCGGGAAACCTCCATGGGCATGACACCCACGTCCGGTCTGATCATGGGAACCCGGTGCGGTGACATTGATCCTTCCCTGCCTGCCTATCTTACCTCCTGTACCGGTAAAAGTGCCGGGGAAATCCAGACCGTTCTTGACCGCGAGAGCGGTCTGACCGGTATCTGCGGTATGAATGACATGCGGGATATCCACAACGCCATGGCCTCGGGTGATGACAATGCCAGACTTGCCTTTGAGATGCTGTGCCACGGTATTAAAAAATATATCGGGGCTTACTATGCAGTGCTTGGCCGGCTGGATGCCATTGCCTTTACCGCCGGCATCGGGGAAAATGACACAAAAGTCCGGGCCAAATGCCTGGAAGGGCTTGCGCACCTCGGCATTATAGTGAATCAAGAGGTGAATGCCGGTTTAAGGGGCAAATCCGCCCGTATCTCCACTGATGACAGTGCCGTGGAAGTCTGGGTGGTCCCCACGGATGAAGAACTTGAAATTGCAACCATTTGCAAGGATCTTATATTATGAAATAACAAAAACGTGTGATTGTTTTTTAAAAGGCTTTTGACAACCCGAATCCTGCCCACACAAAAATAAGTCCGGCACTTAACTGGATAAGCCCGTTTAGAACGGCCAGGCCGATCTGTCCGTTGCGCATATATAAAAACAGTTCAAATCCAAAGGTGGAAAACGTCGTGAATCCGCCTAAAAATCCGGTGAAAAGAAGCAGCCTGATCTCTGGGGGAAAAATTTGCCGTGTGTCGGCTATACCGCCTAAAAGTCCTATGATAAAGCATCCTAAAACATTGACAGTGATGGTTCCTAAAGGAAGTGATGTATTTTTTACGGCATTGACATACCCTTCATACACCAGAAAGCGGCACATGGCTCCCATGGCGCCGCCTAATCCTACCATTGCTATTTTGATCATTTTTATACTAACCGGTTTATGGAGTATTGTACATTAATGTAACGATTTTATTTTACCACGAAGAACACGAAGTTCACGAAGATATTAGCGTATCAAGCTTCGTGAACTTCGTGGTTTTAATCTGAAAGCATTTTAATGTTATGACATTGGGTAAAAGGTGTTACACAAAAGCCTATCCGATTTTCAACTGGATATTGTGGGAAGCCATGGTGCGGGTGACGGCCCGATTCATCTCGTCCAGATTCAGATTCGAGCGATATTTCCCGTCCGTTTCGCTGATCTCTATTCCGTCTATGGTTTTACGGGTCAGTTTGAGCAGTACGCTGAGGCCGAATGTCTTTTTTACTTCGAATATTTTTTTATTGCTGTCCATTTTAATAAGTCCTTTTCAATAAGTACTTGGTTTGTGTGTTCAATCTTGAATTCATAAATGCAAGTTACATACCATTGTGTTTTAAAATCAATAAGAACGTGGTAAAAGTCAGAGGGGGCAGGACCTGTGAGGTGAGTTTGTATCTATTGTTAGAAACCCCTTGATGTTATTATCGGAATAACTGGGCAGAATTTTACATTTTTGTTCTGGTTTTTACCGGGTTTTTTGAACAGTGGTTGACATGGGATTATTTTTTCAGGATAAAGATAGGGTGGCTTCGATCTCTGCCTAATATTAGTGCCAAGGAGGTTTTAAGCGTTTTGAATTCCCCAACTCCGGATAATCCCATATTCATAGTGGACGACGATCCAAAGATCCTTGATGCAGTAGAGACGGCTCTGAGAATGGCCGGTTTCGATAATATCACTGCAATCCAGGATTCAAGAGATGTGATCAGGACCATGGAGCGCAGGATTCCCGGACTGGTCCTCCTGGATTTGAATATGCCTCATATCAGCGGTGGCCACCTGCTGAAAAGTATCCGCAAAACCTGGCCAAGAATACCTGTTATTGTGCTTACGGGTAATGTTGATGTGGATACGGCTGTTCAATGCATGAAGATCGGGGCCATGGATTATATCCTTAAGCCCGTTGATCCGGCTCGCCTGGTCAAGTCGGTGAAACAGGCCCTTGATGGCGGACAGGCTCTGGGGAAGTTTTCCTCCTCCCAGCGCCAGGCGTTGTTTGCCCAGATAAAAAAACCAGCCGCCTTCAGCGCTATTATTACCCAGGACAGCCAGATGCATGCCATTTTCCATTATGTGGAAGCTGTGGCACCGTCTCCCCAGCCAGTGTTGATCTTTGGGGAAACAGGGGTGGGAAAGGAGTTGATTAGCCAGTGCATTCACAACCTAAGCGGCCGCAAGGGAAAACTGGTTAAGGTCAATGTGGCGGGGCTGGATGATAATGTGTTTTCAGATACCTTGTTCGGCCATGTGCCCGGCGCGTTCACCAGCGCCCAGACTGCCCGGCCCGGGTTGATTCTTCAGGCTTCCGGAGGAACTTTGATGCTGGATGAGATCGGCGATCTGGCATTGTCTTCCCAGGTCAAGCTGCTCAGGCTGCTCCAGGGCGGTGATTATCTGGCACTGGGGTCGGATATTACCCGGCATTCGGATACCCGGATCATTGCGTCTACCAACCAGGACCTGTGGGCACTTGAAAAACAGGGCAAGTTCAGAAAGGATCTGATTTACCGCCTTTCCACACATAAGCTGACCATACCGCCGCTGCGGGAACGCCTTTTGGATATTCCCCTGCTTCTGGACCGTTTTATCTGCCAGGCTGCCGATGAACTGGACAAGCCTGTGCCTGATATTCCGAAACGGCTTATTGAAACCATGGAAACATATCCGTTCAAGGGAAATATCAGGGAGTTGAAATCCATGGTTTATGATGCCATGTCCAGATACCAGGGCGGCGCTATTTCTGCTGATCTGTTCAATATTTCCACTTATGAAGATCATGGGCCAGGGGCGTCTATACCCTTAAACCAGGAACTTCCGACTTTGAAACAAGCCTCTAATGCGCTGGTGGAAAAAGTCATGGCCCATACCGGGGGCAATCAGTCTGCGGCATCCAAAATTCTGGGTATTTCACAGCAGGCGCTCAGCAAGCGCCTTCAAAAACTTCGCGGAGAAGTATAATCCGGCCTGTCTACAATTTAATTGTACCTACAATATTTATTGTAGTTGTGTTTATCTTCTTGTTATGAAAGGATATTTTTGGTTTTTATCTGAAAAATGTTAACAACTTTTGTTGTAGCTGCCTTTGGCTAAAAACTATCATTCTGAATATTTTGTTTATTATCAGGGTGTTAATCTTAAAAACCCTCTTCGGTACAAAGTTTGCTTTTAATCGCTGATAAAATGGTTAAACGTAAATCCTGGGTAGATTTTATAAGAAAAGGAGATCCTTACTATGAGCGAGAACAGTTTTCATGCACCGGATAAATTTCGTGAAAATGCCTGGATTAAATCCATGGACGAGTACAAGGCCATGTATCAGAAATCCGTGGAAGACCCTGAAGGGTTCTGGGGAGAAATTGCAGAAACGTTTTACTGGGAAAAAAAATGGGACAAGGTCAGGGATTTTAACTACAGTATGTCCAAGGGGCCGGTATTCATTGAATGGTTTAAAAATGCCAGGACCAATATTACATATAATTGTCTGGATCGTCATCTGGAGACCCGGGGGGACCAGGCTGCTTTGATCTGGGAGGGAAACAGTCCGGACGAAGATATGGTGATCACCTACCGTACGCTCCATGAAAAGGTGTGCCGCTTTGCCAATGCCCTGAAAGAAAGCGGGGTGGGCAAGGGGGACCGTGTGGCCATATACCTGCCAATGCTCCCTGAACTGGCCGTAACCATGATGGCCTGTGCCAGGATAGGGGCCATCCACTCCATTGTATTCGGGGGTTTTTCTTCCGAGGCCCTGGCCAACAGAATCATGGATTCCCTTTGTAAGGTTCTGGTGACATCGGACGGTGTCATGCGCGGGGCCAAATCCGTTCCCCTCAAGGGTAATGCGGACAAGGCCCTTAAGATGTGCGCAGATCAGGGGCATATCGTTGAAACCTGTTTTGTGGTCAAACGGACCGGTTCCAACATCAATATGGTAGAGAACCGGGATGTCTGGTGGCACGAGGCGGCCCAGGCCCATAGTGCTGAGTGCCCCGTGGAATGGATGGATGCCGAGGATCCGCTGTTTATCCTTTATACATCAGGCTCCACAGGTACGCCCAAGGGGGTTCAGCACAATGTCGGCGGATATATGGTGTATACGGGAATCACTTTTAAATACATCTTTGATTACCACGATGGCGATATTTTCTGGTGCACGGCAGATATCGGGTGGGTTACGGGTCATTCCTACATTGTTTACGGCCCGCTTTCCCAGGGTGCCACATCCATTATATTTGAAGGCATACCCTCCTATCCGGATCCCGGCAGGTTCTGGGCCACAGTTGACAAATGGAAAGTCAACCAGTTCTACACCGCCCCCACTGCCATTAGGTCGCTCATGGCCCAGGGTGAGGAATGGGTGGCACAATACGACCTTTCCTCCCTGCGGCTGTTAGGATCCGTGGGCGAACCCATTAACCCCGAGGCGTGGCAATGGTACCATAAACATGTGGGAAAGGAGCAGTGCCCCATTGTAGATACCTGGTGGCAGACTGAGACAGGCGGTATCATGATTTCTGCGTTGCCCTATGCCATTGACCAGAAACCTGGTTCCGCCACCCTGCCGTTTTTCTCTGTGCAGCCTGTAGTGCTCGGTGAAGACGGCAAAGAGCTGGAAGGGGTATGCGAAGGAATCCTTGCGATCAAGGAACCCTGGCCCGGTCAGATGCGCACGGTTTATAACAGCCATGACCGTTTTGAGCTGACGTATTTCCAGATGTTTGACGGATATTATTTTGCAGGCGACGGCTGCCGCAGGGATGAAGACGGCTATTTCTGGATCACAGGCCGTGTGGATGACGTTATTAACGTGTCCGGACACCGCATGAGCACAGCAGAAGTGGAATCTGCCCTGGGCAGTCACAAGGATGTGGCCGAGGCCGCAGTCATCGGGTATCCCCATGACATCAAAGGGCAGGGTATTTATGCTTTTATTACATTGAATATCGGCGTATCCCCGTCCGATGAACTGATGGCTGCCCTGAAACATCATGTGAGAAATGAAATCGGACCTATTGCCACGCCGGATATCATCAATTTTGCCTCGGATCTGCCCAAGACC
>NZ_JBFXHE010000072.1:0-14480 GCF_050177295.1 Desulfobacter sp. | reverse complement strand
GCCAGGGCGTGTTATCCCTTGGCCGGGTCCAGACCCCGACCCTTGCCCTGGTGGTCAACCGGGACCTGGTGATTGAAAACTTCAAACCCCACCCGTATTTCTCCCTTCATGTTGAAATTCTTCATGACGCAGGACCGTTTATCGGCACGTTTCAACCCCTTGACACCCAAAAGGGGCTGGATGATCAGGGCCGCTTAATCAACCCGGATGAAGCCTACCGGATCAAAAAAGAGGTAAGCGGCCAGGCTGGAAAGATTATAGAGGCCGTTACAGAAAAGAAAAAAAAGAATCCGCCGTTACCCCATTGCCTCTCCTCTTTACAAAAGGCTGCTTCGTCACAGCTTGGCATGGGAGCCAAAACGGTGCTGGATGTAGCCCAGGCCCTTTATGAAAAAAAGCTGACCACCTATCCCCGGTCAGACTGCCGATATCTGCCGGAAGAACAATTTGATGAAGCAGGCCGTGTACTTGCAGCCCTGGCAAACGTTCCCGGACTTGAACAACTTTCTGAAAATACGGACAGCTCCATCAAAAGCGCAGCATACGACACGCAAAAAATAACTGCCCATCACGCCATTATTCCCACGGGAGAAACGCCATCAAACCTGTCAGATGATGAATCTGACCTGTACCGCATGATCGCCCAAAGCTTTTGTATTCAGTTTTATGCAGCCATGGAATTTGAAGCGCAGAAAATTTTGACCGGCATAAATAACACTGTCTGGAAATCAACGGGCAGAAAGATATTGAATCCCGGTTGGACCGCCTTCATCAGGGAGCAAGAGGAGGAAACCTCTGCTGATCAAGTCTTGCCCGAAGTAAACCAGAACGACGGTGTAACCGCCGCCCAGGTTGATATCAAATCCCAAAAAACCAAACCGCCTGCAAGGTTTACCGAAGGCACCCTTATTGAGGCTATGGCAAATATTCACAGGTTCATCGAAGACGCCCAAGCCAAGAAGACCCTGAAAGAAAATGAAGGGATCGGAACTGAAGCGACCAGGGCCGGGATCATAGAAACATTAAAAGCCCGGCAACTGCTTGAACTTCAGAAAAAGAACATCATTTCCACTGATCTTGGCCGGCAGCTGGTCAAAATGGCTCCTGGTATACTCACTGATCCCGTGACAACGGCAAAATGGGAGTCCAGATTATCAGCTATCGCTGACGGTAAAGATAGCCTGTCCGGGTTCATGACGGACCAAACCATCCAAATTCCGGAACTTGTGAAAGCAATATTTGACCTTCAATTAGACCCGTTACCGGGCACCCATCTTTGCCCGGAATGCGGTCTGCCTTTACGCAGGCAAAAAAGCAAAAAAGGGTCGTGGTATTGGGGGTGTTTCAACCAGCAAGGACATGCCAAGCCCGTATTCCTCAACGATAAAAACGGTAAGCCGGATTTAACGCCAAAAAAAGAAATAGAATTATCAGAACACAAGTGCCGGGCCTGCGGTAAACCGCTTGTGAAACGAGAATCAAAGAAAAAAGGCAAAGGAGGCAGGAAAAATTATTGGTGGGGATGCTCCGGCTTCCCCGAATGCAGGCAAACATATTTTGACGATAGCGGCAAGCCCCGGTTCACAGATAAAAAAGGAGAATAACAATGGATTTTGAATATTTTGCAATGAAACGCAACATGACTGTTGATGAGTACATCGCCTGGCTGAAAAGGCAGCTGGATATTCTTGATTTTGATTCTGACGATATTCCGGGCGATGTTGCCGAATATGCGGAAGAATCCTTCGGCCTCATAAAAATTTCTGCAGAAGAGTTGGCCAGAATGCAAAAAGCTCAGTTGGAGAGTGAGGGGGTTGACGTATGAGCAGATATCAGGACCAGCTTAACGATTTTTCCAAAAGGGTTTTAGAGGCCATTGAAAAAGGCGATGCGCCCTGGCAGAAACCGTGGAAAGAAGGCCGGCTATTGGAACTGCCTAAAAACTTCACCACAGGCCGGAATTATAAAGGTGTAAACCTGATTAACCTGGCAATGAGCGGCTACAATGACCCCAGGTGGATGACGTTCAACCAGGCTAAAGAGATGGATTGTTTTGTCAGGAAAGGGCAAAAAGCCTCCACCGGATTTTTTTATTCGCCCACCAGGTTGGAAAAAGAGCTTGATGATAAGGGAAAGCCTGTCCTGGATGAAAACGGTCAGGAAAAAACGACCGAGGTAACCAAGCCTGTTTTTAAAACCTTTTCTGTCTTTAATGCCACCCAGATTGAAGGCATAGAACCGTACATGCATCCGGAGCCTGCCTGGAGACCGGAAGATAAAGCAGAAAAGATAATTGCATCTGCCAATGTGGAAATCACCGGAAGCCAGCTTGATAAGGCGTTTTATAATTTTTTAACCCATGCCATTGAAACACCGGACAAGTCACAGTTTGACGATAAGTCACAATACTATTCCACCATATTCCATGAATTGTCCCATGCCACGGCCCATAAATCCATGATGGACAGGGGCGTTGACTATGCGGATAAGGATTCCAGGGCCAAGGAAGAATTAAGGGCGGAAATATCGAGCTGGCTGGTGTGTTCTCAAATCGGCATTGGCTATTCTGCCGAATCCAAAGAGAGCAATAAAGCGTATGTTTCGTCCTGGCTCAAAGCAATCAAGGCGGAAGACCGGGTAAAAGAGCTTGGGTTTGCTATGAAGGATGCGGAAAAAATAGCTGAATACCTGATGGGCCTTGATTTGGACCAGAAATTATCACCTGCCGCTCCGTCATATGAAATCAAGGCCCAAATCGTCGAAAATGGTAAAGAAATTGACAACACACCTGATTTTATAAAGGAGAAGAAATTCAAAAGCCTGGATGAAGCCAAATCCACCGCGTTTGCGTATCACCTGGCTGTTATAAGTATTGATAAGGAAAACAACGAATTTTTTAATGACTTGCCTGAAGAGACGGTTTTTACGGTTCGGGATGCAAACGGCCTGCAGGTGTACAGCACAGAAGCTGAAACCGAAACAGTACAGGACGTGGAAACTGAACACGATCCGCCCCCCAAGGAGCTAGCCCCTAAATTATATATTCATGTGCCGTTTAAAGAAAAAGACGAAGCCAAAGCCCTGGGCGCAAAATGGGATAAACAGGAAAAATCCTGGTTTGTCGAACCCGGAGCCGACCAGGCTCCTTTTAAAAAATGGCTCGAACCTGCCCGGGAGAACGGTCTTGATATGAATGAAATAACAGCTCAATTCCGGGATCAGGCAGCCAGGCGCGGCCTGAAGATTGACACTCCCCAGGCGGACGGCAAGCTGCACCGTGTGGCGGTTGAAGGCGATAAGGCCGGCAAAAAATCTGGGGCATACACGCTTTATCCTGACGGCAGGCCTGCAGGGTTCATTCAGAACCATAAAACCGGGGAAAAAGCCAATTTCAAATATGAAGGAGAAATCGGTAAAACAGTCGTTGCATCCGGAAATAAACAAGCCCGGGCAGCCGAGCGGGACGAGGATCACGCTGCAGCAGCCAAAAAAGCGTTCGGCATTTACATCAATGCCGAAAAAACAAGTGATCACCCTTATCTCACAGATAAAAAAATCAATGGCGACAAAGAATACCGGGTTGACAGAAACAACCGACTGATTATCCCTGCGAGGAATCTTAAAACCAACAAGATCGAATCCCTGCAGTTCATAAGCGAGGACGGGCAAAAGCAGTTTTTGACCGGCGGGAAAAAATCCGGGAACGCTTATACCATAGGCGAACTTGACGAGCAAAAACCCATACTGCTGGTTGAAGGGTTTGCAACCGGAAAGACCCTGAATGATGTGAGCCACCTTCCGGCAGTGGTCTGTTTTGATGCGAACAACCTTGAAAATGTGGCCAAACAGATCCGGGAATTGATGCCCTCTGCTGAGTTGTTCATTTGTGCTGATAATGACCACGCCAAGAAAAATAATGTGGGTGTGGAAAAAGCGCAAAAAGCGGCCAAGGCCGTTGGTGCTAAAGTCATTATCCCCAAATTTACGGATGACTCAAAAAGACTTGGGTACACGGATTTCAATGACCTGGCCAAGTGCAAGATGGGTAAAAGCCGGGTTCAAAGCCAGTTGAAATCCCAGATCCAATATCTTTCCAAAAACAAAGGCATAGGGCTTGAACGATGAAAAAACAAGAGTACGGCCTTAAACAAGCCAAAGTAAAAAAAAGCAGGTATCCCCTGCTCTTCCCGGTTTGTTTTTTGCTGTGGGGCTTTGCATTTATGAGTTATGCCACGCAAACCGTGGCCAGGGCGTTTAAATACCATCAGGACCTGGGCAGGCCGGTGTTTAAAACCTATTACCTGCCCTGGAAGGTACTTGAATGGAATAAATATATCACAAACACCCCGATAGGCAGTCAGGTTGACTTGATATTCGGTGTTTTTATCCTCAGCACAGCCTTTGGTTTTTTCTTGCTTCTCAGGAAAAAGCCGAAAGGCAATTTAAATCTGCACGGCACGGCCACCTGGGCAAAGAAAAAAGAGTTGCCCGCAATGGGACTTGATGCCAGAGAAGGCGTATATGTGGGCGGCTTTCCAACGGCCCGGGGAACAAAATACCTGATCCATAACGGCCCGGAACATATTTTAGCATTTGCGCCAACCCGATCCGGTAAAGGGGTGGGCCTGGTTATCCCGTCGCTGCTTGCCTGGCCGGGCTCAAGCGTAACCCTGGACATCAAGGGTGAAAATTACGCATTGACATCAGGCTATAGATCCAAAGAATTAAATCATAAAATCCTTAAGTTTGATCCTGCCGATGAAACCTTTTCTTTTGCTAAATGGAATCCTTTGGCAGAAGTGCGGATTAACACCAATCATGCCATTGCCGATGCCCAGAATATTGCCCAGATGATCTGTGACCCGGACGGCAAGGGCATGAAAGATTATTTCACCCAGGCCGGGTATGCCTTGCTGACCGGGTTGATTTTGCATGTCATTGTATCAAAGCAGGATGCCACCCTTGCCGATGTCGTGGCGGAAATCACAAAAAGCGACAATGAGGGGGATATCAAAAACCTGCTCTATGCCATGATAGACAAGGAACACGCACAGATCCTGAAAAAACGGTATCCGGACATGGATACGGATTTGGCAGATAACATACAATCAACCATTGACAGTTATGCAGGTGAAGCTGTGATCAAAGCCGACCGTGAGTTATCCGGGGTGGTATCCACCGCCATTACAAACCTGTCTTTGTATCGTGATCCCATTGTCGCAAAGAATACCTCTGAGTCTGATTTTTTCATTTCAGATATCATGAATTTAGAAACCCCTGTTGATTTATATCTGGTTGTATCCCCTGCCAACCTGGACAGGTTAAGACCGCTGCTGCGTGTGTTTTTCAATCTGGCGTTAAGAAAATTCACCCAGAAAATGGCGTTTGAAAACGGGCAGGCCGTAGTTGGCTATAAACACAGGCTGTTGCTCATGCTGGATGAGTTTACCAGTCTGGGCAAGCTGGAAATTATGCAAAAGGCCCTGGCGTTTATGGCCGGTTACGGTGTGAAGGCTTATATCATTGTCCAGGATTTATCCCAGCTGCAGGAAGCATATACCCGGGACGAATCAATCACATCAAACTGCCATGTCAGAATTGCATATGCACCCAATAAAATAGAAACCGCAAAGCTCTTGTCAGAAATGACCGGGAAAACCACCGTGGTGGATAAAAAGACCAGTGTCTCCGGTAAACGGTTAGGCGGCATGGGCAATGCCTCTGTATCTGTCAGCGAAGTTGCAAGGCCGTTGCTCACACCGGATGAATGCATGAGGCTGAAAGGCCCGGTCAAAGACGAAAAAGGGGGAATCAAGACCCCGGGCGATATGCTCATATTCGTTGCCGGTTACAACACGGTATACGGTCAGCAGATACTCTATTTTTTAGATCCAGTCTTCCAGAGGCGGGTTAAAATCCCGCCGCCCGGCCATATGAATTTTTCAAACTAAAAGAGGGATAGAAAGATGAAATATACAAGCAAAACCATAAAAATTATGCTGCCCTGCAGTCTTTGTTTTGCGGTCTGTTTTTTTATATCTCAATACTGTTATATCAATGCATCCGCCAGCCTGCCCCTTGGTATATATTTAAAAACCTCCCGGGCAATTGCCAACGGATCTTATGTGGTCTTTCGTCCTATTGCCTCACAACAGCCCCTCGTCTCAAAGTACGTTAAAAATACCCCTTTAATGAAACGTGTGGCTGCTTTACCGGGACAGGCATACCAACTGCCCCCGGCCTTGGATACAGACAGCAAAGGCCGGGCGATTACACCTTTTTCTCCGAAAACAGGCATCGTGCCTTCTGAGCAATTCGTTGTAATCGGCAATACAAAATACTCGTTAGACAGTCGGTATCTCGGCTTTGTACCGCAATCCTCAATAATCGATACAATAACCCCTCTTTTTGTTTTCTGAAGAAAAATATCGGAAAGGAGTGAAAATGAGCGTGGTTTTGGACAGTTTGAAGCATAATTTAGGCTCCGTTGTTACCCAGGCCCTGGACGATGATAACGTGATTGAAATCATGCTCAATCCTGACGGCAAGCTATGGCTCGATACGTTTGATAAGGGAATGGTGGAAGTATCCGCCATTCCTGCATCATCTGCCGCCGGAATACTGAGCCAGGTTGCGTCCATGCTTGGCGCCGTCGTTACTAAGGATGCTCCCGTTGTTGAAGGTGAACTGCCCCTGGACGGCAGCCGGTTTGAAGGGTTGTTCCCGCCGGTTGTGGCTAATCCAACTTTTACAATCCGTAAAAAGGCCATCAAAATATTTACCCTGGATAATTACGTGCGGTCCGGCACCATGTCCCCGGATCAGCATCAGATTATCTGCGATGCCATTGCAAACAAAAAAAATATCCTGGTAGTGGGCGGAACGGGTTCCGGCAAAACCACCCTGACCAATGCCATTCTTGCAGAATTGGCAAATATTGCCGGCGATGAACGGCTTGTCATTATAGAGGATACCTGCGAATTACAATGCGCGTCTGAAAACAAGGTCATGTTGCGCACAAATCAAACTACGAATATGCAGCACTTATTAAAAGCCACTATGAGATTACGGCCTGATAGGATTGTTGTTGGCGAGGTTCGGGGCGGGGAGGCCCTGGATCTTCTTAAAGCCTGGAACACGGGGCATCCTGGTGGCGTTTGTACGGTTCATGCAAATTCTTGTGCGGGTGGCTTGATTCGGTTGCAGCAATTGATTGCAGAAGTCGTTGCTAATCCAATGGAAGACCTAATCAAGGAGGCTATAGATTTGATCATTTTTATCAAACGAACAAAAGAAGGTCGAAAAATAGAGGATATTGCCGTGATAGAAAGCAACGGCATTCAAACAACACAAAAATTAAGGATTTTAAAATGAAAAAATTTTCAGCAACCATTACGGTTTTTCTTTTTTTAACAGTCTTTTTCTGCGACACGTCTCTTTCGTGGGGCGATGATGAGTTAACAGACGAACAAAAATTGGCTTGTGAAGCCATTTTATGTTTATCTACCGGAACCCCGCCATCAGAGTGTGATGCCGCATTAGATTATTTTTACAGTATTAAAAGAAAGAAGCCGTCTGACACCAGGGACGCCAGAAAATCTTTCTTAAAAAAATGTCCTGATTCAGACGCAGAAGGGATGCCAAGTTTGGTTGACGCGATCGTTAATTATTCCTGTTCTTCCTGCACTGTCGAAAAGTTAAATAGGAATTTAATCAAAGTACAAATTTTAGCCCCGGCCAGAGCAAAACGTTTTGGAGAAAAGTATATTGTTAAATCAACAACGATGGTTGATCCTAAATTACCGGCATATTGCCAACAATATTATAATGCCCTTGCTAACCACGAATATACCGACTATCCACAACTAAATTATATCGGATTGGATATAGGTCAAAGAGTTAAAGATGACGACGGCAATGAATATTATTTAATCTATTCAAAGTCAAGAAACGAACAAGCTCAGATAGCGGAGACAATATCAGAAAACCATTGGGAATGGGCCGATTAACCAGGTAACACCATCAGAAATAATGGTGCCGGCAAACACCGTTGTTCCTGATGGTGTTCTTAATAATAAAACGCAGGGGCTTTCAATGAAAAAAGACAAGCGGGAAATCACTCTCAAATCTTATGTGACGAAAAAAGAATACAGCCAAATCAAGCAATTGGCAAAACAGACCGGTTTCTCTGTCTCTGAATATATGCGCAGAATTTTAACCGGCCAACGAATAGAATCAAGGCTTGACCAAGAGGCTTTTCTATCTGCGCTTAAAGTGAACGCTGACCTTGGCCGGCTTGGGGGGCTGTTTAAATACTATCTTGCCCAGGGGTTTAAAAATGTGCCTCCTTCAGAAATAAGAAAGGTGCTGCATGACATTGAAGACAGGCAGCGACAGCTCAGGCCGGTCATTTCTAAAATTCGGGATACGATGTAAGGTTGCCGCCCTGTTTTCTTCCATATATTCAGGCAACACCTTAATGCCATGATATCAAAACGAATCCATTGCGAACCGCAAAACGACAACATAAAACGTTTAGGGGTATACATAGGTGCCGGCCATGAAGGGGAAAAGCTCTTTGCAAAATGGACAGCCGGCTGTTATGCCGGGCAGGATTATGATCTGGCCATTGATGAAATTAAGGCCACCCAGGCAATGAATACCCGGACCAAAAAAGAAAAAACTTATCATATGGTAGTCAGTTTTCATCCCGAAGATTTCAAGAAACTTTTACTGGAAGATTTTAAAAACATTGAAAAAGAATTTGCGTCCGCTTTAGGTTTTGAAGATCATCAACGGCTCTGCGGAATACACATCAACACAGACCATCCCCACATGCACGTTGCTTACAATATGATCCACAAGGGAAAATACACCCGGCATGATCCTTTCTATGATTATTATAAACGGGATAAAACGTGCCGGCTCCTGGAAGAAAGATATAAGCTTAAAGTCGATGTTGGTGTTGAACAGCAATTTAGCGAGTACGTGAAGCAGCGGCAATCAGATGTTAAACACGCCTTTGACAATGCCCGGGATTGGCAGTCCTTGCACAAAGAACTTGCCGTTTACGGCTTAACTGTGCAAATGCGTGGGAACGGATGTATCCTGGCTGCTATCGGCCACAAACAAAAAGATGGTCATCATATAAAATTAAGCGATTTTGATAAAAATTTGTCAAAGAAAAAACTTCAAGACCGGTTTGGTTCCTATGAAAAATCAACCGGAGATTGTGAGGTAAAAGAGTTTTTTCAACGGGAGCCCAAAAGGGAAAACGCCAAAGCCAAAGATTTTGAAACTAAAACCGGACTGAAATCCTTTGAGACCTTTGTTTTAGAATCAAAAGAGTTTATAGCCCAGGCGGCAATTAAATCTGACACCTGGCAAGACTTCCATAGGGAACTGGCCAAAATAGGCCTTGAAGTCAGGCCACGAGGGGCAGGTTATGTTTTAACGGATATAGGCTGCAAGACTAAAAAAAATTCAAGCATTCCTTTTTCTAAAACCGGTATGCGAATTGCCAAAAATGGCATTATCCTTGAACGCCCCAAAAAAGGAGATATGAACAATGGAAGAGACATAGGACAGCCCGGAAATTTGAAAATTTTAGGAAAAATTGAACCGTCCCAAGGCGGTTATACAATTGAAAAGCCGTATAGATTTGAACCGGTGAAAAAACTTAAATCCGCCAAAGAAAGAGAAGCTTGGAAGATTTACATCCGTGAACAAAAACAGCATAATTATAATTGGATAAAATTTAATAAAAATTTTCAGCGTTTTTATGATGAAGATTATGGAATGTAAATTTATTGTTTGCCCAGAGTTTTAAATAATTTGGCGTTTAAGGGGATAAATGAAACGTCTCTCCAGATATGAGTTTGTTGGTTAGTCCTTTATCTATTCCCATCAGGCTTCTTCCATAAAGGAAGATGTTGCCAATTTTTTTGCAATCCCATCGCAGTTGGCCAAATCCCAGGAGAATGGGTTATTAATTGGTGCATCCGATGTGGCCAACTTGTCCCAGGGCTGATTAATTTGAGAAAGTATCCCAACATGATTACGGTGTTTCCGACATACCGGGTGGCATCTGGGTTTAACATAGCTGCCAGTGCTTTGGGTTTTCTGGGCATCCTCATGGTAATGGTCATTCGACGATTCCAAAGCCGTCCATGGTGAGCAGTGATATTTCGGATGAACGTCAGATGGTGCATAAATGAGCGTAGGAGACTTTCATCGATGCCGTAGAGTCTGGCAATTCGATTTTTGTCATGGCGGGTTTTCAAATTCTTATACCAGAGAGAGAGTTGTCCAAAGGACATCACTTCGGCTGAAGCCCAGATTGGAGGTAACGCTGGTTCATCGTACGTTTTGTTGTAATGCTCAATAAAGAGTTCAGTGCTTCGATCAATCTCAGATTCCAAAGAAACCAGGAGATTTTTATGCAGATCAGCCCTGTAAAAATAATTGGGGTCAAGGTAAAAATGACTCCCATAAGCCACGCCCAGTTCGTTGGCAAAATGTGCCCGGAATGAAATCTCAATCCTTTCGATGGCTTCCAGTATTAAGAGCCTGAACTTCCGATCAAAGATATAGAGATTGAGAACATCATCAAACGTGGTCCCTTCTATAAAGTGGTGATCTTTTCCATTCTCTTTGTTTTCAAAGGGAATCCAGTATCCCCTAAGACGAAAGTAACTGATGTGGGAAAGGTAGCGGGCTACTCTATCTGGATCGGGTATCTCCATGCCGCGCTGCCGCAACAGTTGGATTTGATCATCGATAGCAAGAGGGGGTTTCGTATATTTCATGGTTCCCCCCATAAATAAGTAACCCGCCGGGGTGCGCATTCGAGGTCAAAACCCCAAGAGGCGTGGCGGGTGTTATTCAGAATTATTGATAGGGTTAAATTAACACGTGAAAATGAGTTTGTCATCTTTTTTTTATTACCTGTTACAAATCCAAGCCAGCTCCGTATTTCTTTAACCACTGCTTTCTTTCGCGGTAGTCCGGCATCACCTTGTCCACTTCATTCCAAAATAAGTCGGTGTGATCCCGGTGGTGGAGATGACAAAGCTCATGAACCACCATGTAATCAATGATCTTTGGAGGTGCCATCATGCATTTCCAGTGGAATTGCAGCAGATTGCTTTTTGTGCAGCTGGCCCAGCGGTATCCCATGTCTTTAACTTTAAGACCGCCGGGGGAAACCCCTGCTTTTGGAGCGTAGTAAGCAATTCGGTCTTTTATCCGTTTTTCACCCTTGGTTTTGTAAAAGCGTTCAAAGGCTGCTTTTGCAGTGGTTTCCCCTCCCTCGTCAATCAAAGATCGCTTCAAACAGAATCGACCTTGATTGAGCTTTAAATCAGCAGACTGATCCGCCACCAGTGACAAGCGGTAGCTGCGTCCCAGATAAAGAAAAGACTCTCCCTTTACCCACTCACGGACCACAGCGGCCGCGTTTAGATCCCGCCACTCTGCAAGATTTTTGTATATCCACATCCGTTTGCTGTGGACCACTGCATCTACCTGTTCAGGAGTGAATCCTTCCGGGGGCCTGACTGTTACCACGCCATCGCGCTCTATGACGATATCGGTAGTTTTCCGTTTGGTTCCGGGAAGCAGAATGTAGTCAATATCGTTTATGCGTCTGACATTCATTTCTCACCGCCTTTGATCAAGGCATCATGTCTGTTTTTGGCCAGCTTCATGATTTCAATTGCAACACGTTCCCGGTTTTCCTTTAAAGCGTCAATCCCGGTCAGAGTTAACGCTTTCTTAATACGACTTCTGATTTTTTTTTGCTTATCGGCATTGGTCCAAAAACCAATGCTGCCGATACTCGACTGCAGGGTTTCAACAATTGCTTCCATAAGATCTTTCATTTTCGGTTTTGCAGTGTCAGGGATGTCATTCTTTCCAAAGGCCACACCTGCAATGTGCTCGTAAAAAGTAGTGGCCTCTTTCCCCATCCCGTCTTTTCCGGATTTTCTGCCTTCAATGGCCTGGTCCCTTAGCTTTTCAAGTTCCTCAGCCAAAGCGTCCCAGTTGTCCTGGTATTGCTCAATGAGGTTCTCTACCTTTTCCGAAAGGCTTTTGTAGAATGACGGATCTTCATCATGATGTACAGTGCAATGCTTCCTGATGGCATGCTCCATCTCGCTTGCCTTGGCTTCAGTATTGCCTCCGGCGTGCTGGTTCAGTTTTTCGATGAAGTCATCCGCCAGAAGCTCCATTGGTGGCACCATGGGGTTGATTCCCAAACTGATCAAATGCGAGTTGATCAGGTCCTTGACTTTGGCGCCGGCATCACCGAGGCTCAGACTGGTGTCTTTATACCGTTCTTTGGTTACACGCAAGATGTAACCGAAACGCTTGGCAGGAACCCGGTACGGGTGGCCTGCAGGATTGGGCAATATGATGTCCAGACTCATGAGAAATTTTTTCAGGTACACATCAAAGTCAGCCCGCAGTTGTTCATCTTTGAGCAGAGTCACGGCATCATGAACAATAGCGGCATCAGCAGCAATATCATCAAGTGTCCCCTCAATGAACTCTTGTATTCTTTGGATCTTGTGCAGTTTGAACAGTTGCAGCAGACGTTGATATCTTTCTTCCAGAACAGGCATTTCAGAGGTAATGTTTTTGAGTTCCTGAGCCAGTTCTTCCTGCTCATCAGTTGCTGCATACAAGGTTAATGCCTGGGTCAGATGGTTGGCAAGACCAATGTAATCCACGATGAAGCCCCGTTTTTTGCCTTTGGCGACGCGGTTGGTTCGTGCAATGGCTTGAAGCAGGGTATGCTCCCGAATCTTTTTATCAATATACATGACCTGTTCAATGGGGGCATCAAACCCGGTCAGCAGCATGTCGCAAACAATGAGAAACGCAATGCCGGTGAGTTCTTTTTCCGGATCATCAAAGTCAAAAGGTTTGCAAAAGTTCGCCACAGCGTTCCATCCCCTGGTCTGCTTTCTGGCTTCGGTAACAAAGGCGGCTTCATTAGTGCCGTCACTGGAGATCACAACAGCGGCTTTAAGATAATCCAGTTGTTTGATCAGATTGAGATCAGGGGCGGGTGAATTCTTTTCTTTTTGGAGCCTGTCTTGGAGTGTCTCCTGTATGGCCGTTTGATACCGGACTGCAGCCAGCTTCGAGTGGCAGACGACCTGGGCCTTGAATCCGTTTGGTAAAATATTCCCGATGTAATGATCCACTAAATCAGAGGCAATGGCTTTGATTCTTTTTTCCGCCTCCAGAATGTCACCAGTGGCACTGTACTTCTTTTTAATGGCAAGAAGCTCCTCTTCGGTCCGGTCTTTGAACATATCTTCAAAGGCGGTTTCAAAGGCATGTTTTTCATTTAAAGCCGCATCTGCGGTTTTTCCTTCGTATAGGATCTGCAAAGTGGCGCCGTCATTAACCGCGTCCATCAACCGGTAGGTGTCTATGTACTGGCCGAATCTTTTCCAGGTCTTTTTCTCTCCATGACGCTGGGCAATCAGGGGGGTGCCTGTGAACGCAATTCTTGCCGCATTGGGAAAAGCCTCTACGATGTTGTCACCAAGATCGGAACTCTGGGTCCTGTGGGCCTCATCAATCATGAGTAAGATCCGATCGGATTCGTTGATCACACCGAATTGTTTGCCCGAAGGCATGGCCAGGTATGTGCCCAGGGCTTCTGCCACCTGGAGGGGGAGAGCTTCCTCCCTTTGCTGGAACTTATGGACCATGACCATGTTGATGTCTGATGTGTCCGTGCCCAGGTCAACTTTCAGCGCCGCAGTGTTTTCAATGACATTTATTCGTCCACCAATCAGAGTGGCTGTTCTGGCAAGCTGTTTTTCCAGGTCTACACGGTCGTTGATCAGGACGATTTTGAAATCGCTTAACTCAGTAGACGCTCTGATGATCCGGGCGACAAATACCATGGTTAGAGATTTGCCTGATCCTTGGGTATGCCAGACCACGCCATTGCGCTCTGCCGGAGTTTGACCCTGGCGGAGTTGAAAGCAGATTTTGTTGGCTGCCCTGAACTGCTGGTACCTGCAGACCACTTTGATGCGGGCGCCGCTGTCCGTATCCATGAATACGGAGCATGTCCTGAGAATCAGGAGCAGATTGGACTTGTTCAGCATGCCGCTGATCAATTGTTCCTGCTGGTTCTTACCCTCGGCGATCTTGTCATTATTTGGCCATTGTGTCTTCCAGGGAAAGAAATGTTCTTCTCCTGATGTAATCGTGCCGAAGTCCGCTTCCAAGCCGCAGGTTCTGATGAGCAACAGGTTGGTATGAAAAAGACGGGGCTCTCCTTCCTTCAGTCCCTGTTCTGTTGTTGCCTTTCTTCGGTCCATATAAAGCTCAAGAACATCCGCCGGTCTAATCCTGTCCAGATTCAGGGTGATGCGATAATCATGATGCAGCTGGTCAATCCGGTTCAGAAATTCGCAGAAAGGGGTGGTCAGCCTGTCAGGAACAGGCTC
>NZ_JBFXHE010000071.1:0-14566 GCF_050177295.1 Desulfobacter sp. | reverse complement strand
TGATCATGAAAAAATTAAAATGAAAGGGTTGGGGCAGCAATGGTTTGACAATGGCGTAGCCCACAATATCGATCATCTTCTGGGCAACGGGGTCATGAAGAATGACGCCTTTGTCTTTGATGAGTTGTAAATATTCTTTGCCAAGTTTGAGTTCATCGGGAATGGAGATGGCAAAGCTGGTAGCAGGGATTAAAATCACAATAACCAGAATGAGGCTTACAGCTTGTTTAAATCGTCTCATGTTTACTCAGAACTCTTTTTTGACGGTTTTGTCAGAGGCCGGCTACATCGATAAACTCAGTATCCTCCATGGCTATTTCAATGCGGAAGATATAGTTATTGATTTTAAAGGAGAGTCGGCGGTTTTCCGTGTAAGTGTCGTTAATGGACAGGGAGATGGCCGAACTGATGGTCAATGCCTTGGGCTGGCCGTAATAGGCATTCAGGTCATATTTTTCTTCTACGGACTTTATCAGCTGCCCCATGAGCTGGTTTGTAATCTCCCCAATGGTATCTGCCACTTCAGGGTCGGAAATGGAGGTGGCTAGCTCATCTTCGGGCATGCCCATATTGATCATGTACTGCCTGTAAATTTCAAAGGCAGCTTCATCACTGAAATTGAAAATCACAAGCCCCATATAGTCTCCGCCGAACTGGACAAAGCAGGTGAGATCCGGCATCATGGATACCCTGGTGATCTTCTGAATGGTGTTGGCGTAATTTATTTCTTTACCAGTGCTTTTTTTAAGCGTGTTCTGGGTGGTTTTCAGGAAAATTTTGGCAATGCTGTCAATGGACTGGTTTGTTGACATTTCCATTGTGTCTCCTTCCTCAATGTCACATAAAATTACAGCCATGAAGCGCATGAAGAACACGAAGATTAATTTTTCGGTATATATTCTTCATGCGCTTCATGTCCTTCATGGTAAAATAGAATACTCAATGCTTAAGGTTATGACATTGACGCCTCCCCGGTATAGCGTCGGCTTATCCGGCCGGGTAATGTTCTGGCGATTTCCGGATTATGGACAAAACAGTTTGAAATGTCAAATTCTTATCTTTCAATCCGTTTATATACTGTCCCTAACCAGGCCCGGGGCAATGCCGAAGCAGAGACCTTCCTCTTTAAATACAGAACCTAACACCAAAAAAAAGCCCCCCGGCAGGGGGGCTTAACTGTCATAAAAATAAGGGTCAGTCTGGTTTACAGCGATCCGAGCCTGGGACAGCCCGTCTTTCCATTTAACAATCCACTCTTTGGCCCAGTTCAGGGGCTTGGGACCACCTGTAATTACCCCGGGCCGACATAGATAGAATCGGGTTCATTTTTTTTCTTCAGCCGAGTCTTTCTGGGGTTCCGCAGCTGTTTCAGGTGCTATGGTTTCAACTTTAATTGCTTGGGTCTCCGCTTCAGGTGTTGAAGTTTTAGCTTCAATCGCCTGGGTCTCAGCTTCAGGTGTTGAAGTTTCAGCTTTAGGTGCTTGGGTCTCAGCTTCAGGTGCTGAGGTTTCAACTTCAGGTGCTTTGGGGGCTTGTTTGGGCTTGTCCTGCTCTCCGCAGCCGGCAACGCTCATTGCAAAAAGAAAAATAAAACTGACAATCAGCACGCTCATCTTGGTTTTCATCGTTATCTCCTTTATTTATTTATAATTGGGGTACCCCAACATTTGGGTACCAAAAAAAACTTTTAAAAGCATACGGTAATTACAGGTTGGCCGTCAACTACTTAAACTCAGAATCCTAACCTGGACAAGCCCGAACCAAAAAGGTTTTGTGGATAATCCAACCCCAGGAACTGGTGCAGGTAAGGTATTCAAATGATGTATAAATAGCAATAAAAAAGTCCAGATCATTTATCAATCCAGACTGTTCAGGCATTTTTAGAAACCATTAATAACGGTTGGGTAATGGTGGAGCTGAGGGGGATCGAACCCCTGACCTCATGGCTGCCAGCCATGCGCTCTCCCAGCTGAGCTACAGCCCCACAAAAGAGTGATAGATGTATAATAGAAACAGCATGGCGTGTCAATACAAAAAAATGTTTTTTTAAACGGATTAAGGTTGAAGGCTTAGAATATTTTATTGACACAAGTTGGTGAGAAACGATACTATTCCCTGCTCTTTTATATGAAAGTCCTAATAATTAGATTACTTTCATGTTTTGTGTGGGATGAATTTAGGCGTTGATGGATTACTGCCATCCAGGGTTGTGATTTAAATAAATAATATTGAAACAGAATCGGGTCAAGGAGCTAAACAGGAATGCTGCGTTACCTTCGTGAAAATACGGGAAACTGGATCATAAAGTTTTTTCTGGGCATCATTATTATTGTGTTTGTATTTTTAGGTGTTGGCAGTATGAACGCCGGCAAACACAATCAAGTGGCCACGGTTAATGACCAGGCCATCACCCTTGCCGAATACCGTGATGCATATCAACGCATGATTCAGCGCCTTCAGCAGCAGTTCGGCACCTCTTTGGATGATGATTTGATAAAATCGTTGAATGTTAAACAGCATGCAGTGAACAGCCTGATTGACCAAAAAATTCTGGAAATTGAGGCCCAAAAGTTAAAAATTGTTGTTTCTGACGAGGAGCTGAAACAGGATCTGCTGTCAGTCAAGGCATTCCAGAAAGACGGTGCCTTTGATATGGATCTGTACAAGCGGGTGCTTGGCCAGAACGCCATGACCCCTGAAACCTTTGAAGCCATGCAGCGCAAAACCATCAGAAACACCAAACTCCAGCGTATGGTGATCAACGGCATCACCGTAGGAAACCGGGAAGCCCAAGCCTGGTATTCGTTTAACAATATAAAAGCCAGTATTAACTATATTCTGATTGATCCGGGAACATTTTCCGGCGTCACTGCCAGCGAAGCGCAGATTCGTGCCCAGTATGACGATCATCATGATCTGTACATGTCTGAACCTAAACGCAAAGTGGAATTCCTCGTGTTTGCGCCTGAGGATTTTGAGGATCAGGTCAAGATTGACAAAACTGTGATCCGGGATTTTTACGATCAGAACCTGGCACGTTTTACCACGCCGGAACAGGTTGAAGCCAGTCATATCCTGATAAGGGTGGATGAAAACGCTGATGAGCAGACCGTGGCCAAGGCCAAAGAAGCGGCCCTAAGCGTTTATGAGAAAGCAGTTAACAAGGAAGATTTTTCAAAACTTGCCAAGACCTATTCCCAGGGACCGTCTGCTGCCAGCGGCGGGTACCTGGGCCGATTCGACAAAACCAGTATGGTAAAACCTTTTGCTGATGCCGCATTTGCCATGAAAGCCGGTGATATTTCACAGCCTGTAAGAACCCCTTACGGGTGGCACATTATTAAGGTGACAGATAGAATCCCTGAAAACGTGACGCCTTTTGAGACTGCCAGGGCATATATCCAAAAGGAGCTGGCTTCAAGCCAGGCCCAAGATCTGGCTTATAATAAGGCTGAGGATGCCTATGATGCGGTGCTTAACGGTGATTCCTTTGAGCAGATTGCCCTGGTTGCAGCCAAAGCCCCTGTAACCACCCCGGCGTTTACGGCCCTGGGAACGGAACTTAAGGATATGGGCCTTTCAGATCCCGGTCAGTTCGCCACTGCAGCCTTTTCCCTGGTTGATAATGAGATCAGTGAAGTTAAGGAAATCAAAAATAATTATTATTTGATGCATGTGCTTGAAAAGATAGACCCGGCGGTGCTTGCCTATGAAGATGTAAAAGATAAAATTGCCGATACATTGACTGCTGACCTGCAAAAACAGGCAGCCAAGAAAGCCGCTGAGTCAATGCTTGAAAAATCAGGTAATGATGCCGCAAGTCTTGAAAAACTTGCCAACGACAATCATCTTAAGGTTGAAACAAGTAAAATGTTTACCCGCAATCAAGCTGTGCCCGGTATTACCGGATCTGCGGCCATTGCGGAAGCCGCCTTTACCCTTGATGAAAAACATCCTGTTTTTAAACAAGTTGTTGAAGCTTTCGGAAAATTTTACATGATCAGCCTAAAGGAAAAACAGGCACCTGATGCAGCTGCCGTTGCCGATAATCTTGATAACGTGAAGCAGAACATTGAAGCACGAAAACAGCAGGCCTATTATTTTCAATGGCTGACAGCACGGAAAGAGAAGGCTGATATCCGGATAAATACCGATATTATTGACTGATATTCAATCAGATATGGGATTTTCATTGCTGCCTTTTCTTCTTTTGCCAGCATAAGCTTTGTCTCCATGAAACGGTCAAACCTTGCCTTTGTGTGCCTGCTTGCCCTTATATGGGCAGTGTCCTCCTGCCTTCACCGGAATGCAGCCCTGTCGTCCGGCCGTATTTCGCCTTGCGATCCCGCACTGGTTACCGGAACCCTTCCCAATGGTTTCAGGTATCTGATCATGGAAAATAAGACCCCGAAGAACCGGGTGCAGATCCATTTTGATGTCTTTGCAGGCTCTGCCCTGGAACAAAATCAGGAACAGGGCTTTGCCCATTATCTTGAACATATGATGTTCAACGGATCCCGGCATTTTAAGCCGGGTGAACTTATAAAACATTTTCAGTCAATCGGCATGGATTTCGGACATGATGCCAATGCCCACACCTCCTATTTTAATACTGTTTATGATCTGGTTCTGCCTGGCGGGGATCAAAAAAGCCTTGAAGACGTCTTTGTGGTTATAAAGGATTATGCCCAGGATGCGCTTCTTCTTGAATCTGAAATTGATAGGGAAAGAGGAGTTATTCTGGCCGAAAAACGTGAACGTGATTCGGTGTCTTTCAGAACCTTAAAAAAAACACTTGCCTTTGAACTACCGGGTTCCATTATCCCGGATAGAATGCCCATTGGTGTTGAAACAACCATTAAAGGCGCGAACCGGGAAAAACTTAAAGGCTTTTATGACCGGTGGTACCGGCCGGATAATATGGCACTGGTTGTTGTTGGGGATCTTGATACAGGGCTTGCAAAGGCGTTGATCACCAAGGCTTTTTCATCCATGAAAGCCCGTTCTGATCTGCCGGTAACCTGCCCTGATATCCCATGGACACCCCACACGGGGGTAAAGCCTTTTTTTTATGCCGAGCCTGAGGCCGGGACCACAGAAGTGACCATTGAGCATATCTCTTTTGAACCCTTTGACGCTGAAACCGTGGACCGGATGCTTGCGGATACGGTTCTGTATGTTGCAGACCAGATATTTCAGAACCGGTTGTCAGGAATGGTTCAGGTCCGGACCGGCGGATTTACCGGGGCCCAGGTTTATTCAGGGACGTATCTGAGACATGTCAAGACCGCTGCTGTCCAGGCAGAATGTGATCCAGGGGATTGGGAGAATTGCCTTGAACAGTTGTCCCAAAGCCTTAAACAGGCATTAAAATTTGGTTTTTCCCAGGCCGAACTTGAACGGGTAAAGGCAGAGATTCTCTGTGCGTTGGATGCAGCGGTACAAGCGGCTGCAACCCGCAATTCCAGCGCAATTTCAGAACAACTTTTAGCCGCACTTAACCATAGGGAATTGTTCTTGTCCCCTGGGCAGGAACAAGGTATTCTTGCCCCGTTTATCAAAACGCTTTCCATCGAAACGGTGAACCGGGCTTTTAGAAACAATTGGCCTGATGATCATCGTCTGGTCATGGTTACCGGCAACCTGCCTGCCATGGAGACCGCTGAAGCCCGAATACTGAAAGTATATAACCGCAGTCAGGACCTTGCGGTTCTGCCATATGCTCAAAAAAGCCCAAAAAGCTTTCCATACCTTGTTCTGCCGGAGGCCCGGGCCCAGGTGGTGAATATTCAGGACAATGTTAACGGTCTTGGTATTTGCCGGATGAAACTGGCCAATAATATTCACGTAAATTTGAAACAGACGGATTTTAAAAAGGGCCGGCTATTTTTTACAGCCGTTTTTGGTTCGGGCCGCCTGGGCATACCAAAAAAGTTTTTCGGGCTGGACAGCCTTGCTGTTTCCACAGTGAACTCAAGCGGGCTTGGAAGTCTGGACCAGGAACAGCTCAAAGCCGCGCTTTCGGGTCTGGATATCAGTCTTTCATTTGATATAAAAGAAAACCACTGCCGTTTGTCAGGCCAGGCAGCCTTAAAGGATGCTGAACTGGTCTTTCAATTATTATATGCGTATTTCAACGATCCCGGATTCAGGGCCAAAAGTCTGGCTCTTGAAAAAGTCCGGTATCGTCAGGATTATGAGAGAAATATGCGGACACCTGACGGGGCTATGCAGATTCAGGCAGCCCGGTTTCTGGCCGGAGGGGACTTAAGGTTCGGTCTTGCTGACCCTGCAAAATTAGAAAGTATTACCATTGATGACCTGTCTTCATGGCTTGGCCCGGAGTTTTCCAATTCGCCTCTGGAGATTTCCATTTCAGGTGATATGAATTGCGGTGAAATAAAAAAACTGGTGAAAACTTATCTGGGTGCAATGAAATCACGCACCCCTGCAATATCTCTGGAGCCGCTTGGGCCTGGGCCGGTATTTCCAAAGGGTGAGACGCTTAAGATCTATCCGGATACCAGATTGACAGATACGGGTGTCATTTGTCTGGCTTTCCCGACAGATGATTTCTGGGATATTATGAAGACGCGGAAGCTGTCCGTGTTGGCCCAGGTGTTATCCGAGCGCCTGCGCAATTCAGTACGCGAAGATCTTGGGGCCTCCTATTCGCCGTATGTATATAATGCGCCGTCCATGATATATGACGGCTACGGGGTGATGAATTTTGTGGTGAAGATAGCCCCTGGGATGCAGGATACAATAAGGGATCGGATTATCAATGAAATAAAAGATGTATTGGAAAACGGTGTCAGCCCCAGGGAGCTTGATTTTGTCAAAAAACCGTTACTGAATCATCTTAACGACCTTAAAAGGGAAAACACCTATTGGCTGGATTCTGTGATGGCCAATTCCTTCAGATATCCGGAACGCCTTGAATGGGCCGGTACGCTGATTTCAGGATTTTCAGGCATAAGGGCCGGGGAATTAACCGATTTGGCCCGTCAGTACCTGCCCCTTTCAAACCGGGCACTTATCCTTGTATTGCCTTCAGGTCCATAATCAAAACCAATATCAGGATTTATTTTGATCTGGAAGTGGTTTTACCTGTTCCGACGCATTGTTTTTCAGGTAATAGTGCAGATCAAACAGCTGTTTAAGCGTAAGATCGGTAAATTTGACATGCCGCTTTCTGACTTTCATTGCGATGCATGACGGTGTATCCGTTATTTCATAGTCGGCAATGGTCTGAAAGGAAAGATCGCCGACATAATATCCTATGCTGCTTAAGAAAATAGACTCTTCGTTTCTGTTTTCGGGCTCTTCTGGTTTGTTTGCGGTGTCTATATATTTGAAACACAGCCCGCCCATACTGATATCGATAATTTGACCAAGTCTCTTCGAATTGGGGCTGATGGCTGCATAGGCACCTTCCACCGCTTTATATCGTTTGTTTCTTCGACGTTCGATGATTCTTTTTCTTCCGACCATAAGTAAATCCTCAACGTTCAGTGTTAAAAATTCCCTTTTGTCTTTTTGCCTTCGGATAAGCAATGCAATATTCATGCTTCAATTAGTGGCTGTGCTTCTGTCCTATGTAAGAGGCTCTAAACGGCCATAATTGCGGGTAAATAAAAAAATATCATCCTGCTTTTATTAGGCCAAATATAAATTTTTTTTTGATATTATGAAAGTTATTTCATTATATTTGTGTAAATAAAGTGCCAAACCAAGACAATGTTTATGCAGTCAGGGGCGTGTATTTCCTTATGACTCTGATTGAAATATCTGCCATACTGTCTGGCACACGCTGTAATCAAACCCTCTGTAACGCAGATAGTTCATCATTTTTTTTCTGCATTCAGTTTCATCCAGCCGGTTCCAGGCCTGCTTTTTAGTCTCAACAGCTTTTAATGCGAGTTCTTCGTCTTTATATGCAGTTAACAGTTCTTGGGCAAGTACCGGGTCAATGCCTTTTTTACACAGTTCAAATCCAAGGGCAAAAACAGATTTGGGGTTGTAACGGATTCTGCTTTCAATGAACTGGCGTGAAAATTCTCTGTCGTTAAGGTAATTAAAGCTTAACAACTGCACAACAACCTGCTCGATAATGTTGGCATCATATTCTTTATCACTCAGATATTTTTTCATCTGCCAGATGGTTTTAGGGCTTTTTGATAGATACCCCAGGGCCTTTTGGTACGCTTTTTCAACGGTCATTTTTTTACATGAAACAGGCGTTGGGTGCCTGTTTTTTTCCAGGTGAGCATCAGATGGGCCAGATTCTCATTTGAAGACTGCCGGATAATGACATGGTCCGTGAACAGCAGGTCATTTTCAAAGTTCATTGAAATACGGCTTTGCACGATATCTCCGGGCAGGGCCTCCTTTTGATAGATCACGTCACATGTCACCGGGGTATATTCAAAGTTTAACGTGCCGGGTAAAGATTCCACTGCCCATCTGACATACACCCGGTTATTCACATGCTCGTTGAGATCCAGATCAAGGAAATGAACCGGAAAGCTGCACTCATGGTCAATATGGGCAAGATCTGCATCCGGTTTGATCAGTTCCGCAGGTTCTTGCACAGGGTTTTTCATCAAAGCAGGCGGCATATTGGGGGCCAGTCTTACCGGCCTGTTGTTTGCGGCCTTTATTAATATCCAGATACTTGAGGCGGTTACCAGGGGACAGGGATTTTCCACTCTGTGTTCCGGTTCTGTCATCAGTCTGAACTGCCTGACCTCATAAAGGTTTTTCCAGGGGGCACGCCATGTCTGAACGACCAGGGGCGTCATCCAGTCAATGGGTTTGTGAATCTGTATCCGGTATTGGGCCACCACCCATTTAAGATCCTTTTCGGCCATATCAAATCCGGAAATTCCTTGGGCATGACACTGGGTTGAGGCTGCATTCTGGAACACATTTAAAAGCCAGTCCATTTTGAGCCTTCCACCGATGGTTAAAGCGGAATAGGGTAAATTAAATGTTTGCGAAAACATGTCAGGGTTATTTTTCATTTTCTTTCACTCCGTCAATCAGGCGGCCGGGTGTTCTGGCCAGATCCTCCAGAAGGTTGAGCAGTCCTTTTCCCACTGCGGACGGATGAAGGGGGACCACAGTGGGATCTGATATTTTTCCATAGGCCCTGGCTGGAAAAGAGACAAGGCGGCCGTTAAGAATGGTATTTACAACAGGAATATATTTAATAATGGTATCAATGGTTTTAAACGGGGCCACCAGAAAATTGATATCCAGGGCATCGTTTAGCGGATCTGCCCACCCTTGGGCAATGATGGCCATATTGTCCGCATCAATAAAGGCATTTTTTATATGCACCACACTCTGTGTTACATCTGCATCGGCCGTGAATGTCTTAAATCCGAACCCCTGCTGCCGCAGGTCGGTTTCGCCTAGGATATTAACAACGGATAAAAGCCTGGAAAGCAGCGTGGCTTTATATATACGACCGGACTGAGCCTTAAAATTAAGATGCCCGTTCTGTTTGGATTTTACCAGGGCCAGAGTTTGTGCAACGCCGGAAAGTTCGCCCTCAAGTGTATAGCTTCCTTCAATAACACTTTGACTGCCTGTCAGACAACCGAGTGAAAGCGACACCTCCTTTGCCTGATCTGTATTTAAAAAAAAGCGGGTTAAAACCCCGGGCCTGTCCAGGTCATTATTAATGGTTATCCGGCCTGAAAAGTCAAGGCTGCAAAGCAGTGCATGGGTAACATCAATATCCGTGGCCGCCTGATTCATTGTTACCTTTACCTGAACCCCTTGGTATATACGCTTTTCATAGCTCACTGTGTTGGCATTAATAGAAATCTGTTTCTGATTTACCGGAAGGCCCGGTAAAGAGGGGGGGACAGGTGTCTTCTTCGGGGACAAAAGGGGATCAAGATTAAGCTTGTCAGCAGTTATGGTGATGTTGCCTGTATTATCCGTTGAAACAGTTAACGCATTTTCACCGGTCACCTCCTGAAGTTCCCGGTAAAGATACGAATCCGGATAAAGCATGTTTTCCAGGGTTGCCTTATCCAGTTGCCCGGAAAAATTAAGCCTTGGCATTTCCGGTTTTTTATAAAAAGTCATATCCGCATGGGTTCGTTCCCCATCCTCTATCCGCACTGTTGAAGGAATCATTTTGTCCATGGCAGAACCATCTGCCGTGAAAAATACCTTTGCACCTGATGTCGTGAGTAACTGCCCCTGAAACAGACAGGTGTCTGCCTGTTTCACAAACTGTCCCCGGGTCAGTGCCAGGGGCAGGACAATACTTTGTGTATATTCCGGTGGCATCTTCTTTTCAAGCCAGGTGACGTCCTCAATGGTACAGGCAATGTCCGACAGATTTATTGCTGAAGGGGATGCGTTGAATTTATAAAACAGACCGGATATCCCCTGGACATTGCCGGAAAAGATAACAGCTCCTTTATTCACCTGGCCTGTCATATGAACCTGCCACAGGTTTGGCGAGAACATGGGCCCTTCAACCCTGAGGTCTTTGATGTCCATGATTCCGGAAAAATTTTTAACCGGGCCAAGTTTTTCCCTTGCCCCGGGGAAAAGATCAACCAGGGGTGCTGCCTGCTCCAGATTAATAGTTGCGGCCATATTTTTTATATTCATGGGGGTCGACCCTCTGGTATCAATACCGGCATTAAGGTTTGATATCCTGCTGTTTCCCAGGGTACCCGACATGTTTTTCAGAACAATTTCGTGTTTATCCACAAGAAAAGAGCCGCTGTGGATATGGATGGGCAGGGGCAGACGCCGGTAGTTTCCGTTTGCCTGGATGTTTTCTGCTGTGACCTTCACATCCAGGTCTTTGTGGGCTTGGCTGCTATTGAGTTCAAGCAGCGCATCTGCCTGGCCGGTCAGACCGGATATCTTTGACATTTCCCGGGCAAGTCCCGTATCCGGCAACAGGGAGACAAGGGCTGAAGGAAGTTCTGCTAAATCGACCGTTAAGGGGAATTTTCCTGAAAATGGGACCGTGTGGTGATGACCCAGATTGATATCAAGGTCACCACCGGTGATAACGGTTTTTCCAACACGGCCGCCTTTAGGATGAATGCTCAGCACACTGTCTTTCATCTCTGCCTGACCCGAGGCATTGTCTACAATGACAGGGACATGGGGGATTTTAACTGTGGCAAAATCTGCACAGCCTTTTATATAAAGGTTTGCTGCATTGAACAGATGATGTATGTCGTTGCCTTTAAACCCCACTGTAATCTTTTGGGCGGTTCCCGCCCTGATTATGTCAAACAGGATTTGAGATGTTTCCAAACCCTTGAGAAGCGGCAAACACACTTGTCTTGCCTGGCTGATATCAATCTGCTCCCCGGTAAATTCAATGCTTGATGTGTCTTGTCCGGGGGAAAGTGATACATCTATTCCAACGCGGCCTTTGGGATAAAGAAGTTCCAAGGGTGCAAGGTGCGCGGTTGCCCTCTCTTTTGACAGGGTGAATTTAAGGTCGAATTCCCTTGCTTCAATGCAGTGGTCCTTGGGCGATTCAAGATGAGCCCGAAGGGGTGAGATTTTCAGATTGCCTGCAAGAAAGGTGTTTTCATCATGACGGCAGTCCACGGACACATGTGGGATATCAAAACATGTTATCCGACCTTTAAGTGCGGCGTCAAGCCTGGGAATCGTGTGCGTTTCCAGCCGAAGTCCTGATATCTGCGCCTTGATATTCACGGCCCGTGCCCGGCCTGACATCAGAACCCGGCAGTCCATGGCGTTGAAATAATTTGACCGGGCATTGGTTACAATAATATCCAGATGATCCGTATCGGAGGGGGCCAGAGCAAGTAATTGGTCAAATCCGTTCTGCACAGACGCGGCAATATCCAATGGCGCTGTGGATTTATTTTCGCCGGCAACAGCATTATTCCGGATCAGTTCAGGGGATTGAAAGGTGATGCGCCTTACAGTTGTCTTGAATTCGAGCAGCTGGTCCGGGTCCAGTTCCACCAGCGCTTTGTTGATTGTAACCTGGTTTCCTGGGTCAATCTGTGCCGATATATCTGTTATGCAGATACCTGGCAGGGGGGTGAGGATAAAGTTTAACTGATGAAACCGGACTTCAATGCCGGTTTTGTCCTGAAGAACCCTGGCCAGACGTGATTTGACCGGTTCAGTGTTGATTAATGGGGTAATGGCAAAGGGCAGAGCTGCTGCGCAGGCGGTCAAGGTTACCGCAAAAAAAACAGCACTGCGCAGTATGCGTTTTCTGTTCATGGCCATGCATTCATATCTGCAAAAAAATTAATCAGATCTTACTGCCAGTTATATCCGTTTTTACGGCTTAACGTAATAAAATCTGCAGCAATGTATTGGGCCTGGTCTGTCAGGATCTCCTTGATCTCTTCCCTTTCCGGGTCAATGTCCTCCAGGGATGCCAGAGGTTTTTCTCCTTTTTGTTCCCGGTAATTGTTTTCCAGGGCCAGCTCCTCGTTGTTCAAAGCGGTGTCTGTTTTTAGCCGGTCCGCCAGATTCAGAGAGAGGTTTTTTTGTTCGCGCAAAGATTCCGCCAATTGAATCCGTTGGGTGAGATATTTGATCCCAAATGATTTTTCGGCCCGTTTTTTATAGGCATCATCCAGGGGTTTGATCACGGGCTGCAAAGAGACATATGCTGAATAACGGGTGGCGTCAATATGGTCCCAGAGCAGGGCACCGTCAAGGGCGCTCTCTCCGGTATCTTTGGGCCTGTAAATCTCGGGAAACCAGATGTCAGGTTCAACGCCTCTGTGCTGGGTGCTTTGACCTGAGACCCGGTAAAATTTGGCAGAGGTCATCTTCAGTCGCCCGTCCCCTAAGGGTTTGAGTTCCTGAACCGTGCCCTTGCCAAAACTTCGGGTGCCCACAATAAGGCCCCGGTGATAATCTTTGACAGCGCCTGCAAAAATTTCACTGGCCGATGCGCTCATCCTGTTGATGAGCACCATAAGAGGCCCTGTGTAGATAATTTGGGGATCTTCATCATACAGGCGCGATACCCTGAATTTTGTTTTGATCTGTACAGTGGGGCCATATTTAAGGAACAGTCCTGTCAGATCGTTGGCTTCTTTAAGCGAGCCTCCCCCATTATCCCTAAGATCAATAATTAATCCGTCAATTTTTTCTTTTTTTAACTGCAGCAGCAGCTTTGTCACGTCTCCTGTGGTGCTTTTGTAATCCGGGTCACCCCTGTGAAAGGCGTCAAAATCTATATAGAAATTTGGAATTTCAATGATACCCAGTTTATAGGTCCGGTTGTTTGAGGTCACGTCCACCACTTTTTTCTGGGCTGCCTGTTCCTCAAGTTTCACCTCGTCGCGCTTGATACTGATGGTGGCGGTTACATTGGCTTTTCTGGCAGGAATGATTTTTAACCGCACATAGGTGTCTTTGGGTCCCCGAATCAGCTTGACCACATCATCAATGCGCTGGCCGATGGTGTCCTTGATTTCTCCGTCCTGCCCCTGGCCCACGCCAATGATTTTGTCTCCGGGTGCAAGTTTCTGGGATTTGTCCGCCGGACCTTTGGCAATAAGGCGGACTACCTTTGTGTACTCATATTCGTTTTGCAGCACCGCCCCGATGCCCTCTAAGCTCAGTTTCATATGAATATCAAAATCTTCGGACAGGCGCGGGGCAAAATATTGGGAATGGGGGTCAAAGGACATGGTGACGGCATTCATGAAAATCTGGAATACATCCCGGGCCTGTGTCTGGGACAGGCTGGACAAGCGGTTGGAATAGATTTTTTTCAGGGTTTCGGAAATTTCGTCATCAGGCGTCTTGTCTATTTTCAAATTAATGATATGGTTTTTCAGCTCTTTTTCCCACAGGGGTTCAAGGCCTGACGTGTCCCGGATAAAGGGTTTATGATCATAGTCAATGACAAGGGTTTCGTTTTTAGTAAAATCAATCCGGGTCTGCCAGGATTTGGCAAGTTCGAGAATATATTCAAGGCGCTGTTCGCTGCGGGACTGGTAAAGGTTGAAAATTTCAAAGGCCGGTCCAAGGTTTCCTGTTTTCAGATATTTGTACATCAGCTGTTTCAACGGCTGAAACTCATCTAAATCTGCCTGGGTCAGAAGATGCCTGCCCGGATCCAGGAATTTGATATACCGGTCAAACACCTGGCCGGACATATTTTTATCCAGTTTTTTTCCGGTAAAATGATCTCGCTCAAGGGCATTGACAATGGCAATACATTGTTGGGACTGATCAGCCTGGAAAGTCAGTTCGGCAATTTGTGCATGGCAACGTGGTGCGCAATACAGAAAGGCGGCAACGACCAGTACAGCCCAAAGCCTGTGGATAAGTTTATTGATCTGTGTCATGGTTTACGTCCATATCCTTTGGTGTTTCAAAACTGATCCGGCCGAGCCTGCCGGATCGAAGATCCCTGATGATAAGTTGTGATGCTTTCTGAAAATCGACATATCCGCCTTTTTTAAGACATCCCCTGGTTTTGCCCACTGTTTCGATAAGGGCCTGGGCCCCCCCTGGCAATGGATTTAAAAACGGGTAACGCTCAACAAGGCAGGCCGGG
>NZ_JBFXHE010000070.1:0-14582 GCF_050177295.1 Desulfobacter sp. | reverse complement strand
GAATTTTACATAAATGATATGGAAAATATGCCATTAATCTCAATTTTTGTAAAGTATGCATTATCTGCTTTAGAAGCGCCTTATTTATAGAGGATGGGATCATTGTCGTACTTTCTGACCTTATAATGCATGGCCCGTTTGCTGATACCCAGGAGATCGGCCGCATCTTTTTGAACCCCCCTTGATTTTTTCAAGGCCCTTATAATGGTATCCTTTTCGCTCTGTTTAATGGAAAAATCCTGGGAATCGGGCAGGTCGACAGTCAGCACCGCATTTTCCCTGATGCTTTCAACCTGAAGGTCCCATGGTTCAATAACCTGGTTTCGGCACAGAATCGCCCCGGCTTCAATGGTATTTTTAAGCTCCCGGACATTACCGGGCCAGGGATGTTCTTCCAGCACTTTGACAGTGGCATCGGAAATACGCAACCGGTCAATACCCTGTGCCTGGGCATAACTGTCAGCATAAAGACAGGCCAGGTGATAAATATCTTCTTTTCGCTCCCGCAAAGGCGGAATGGTCAGTGTGACGCCCTTAAGCCGGTAATACAGATCCTGGCGGAAGCTTCCCGCTTCGATGGCCTGGGTGAGATCAGCGTTGGTCGCTGCAATCACCCGGCAGTCCACAAGCGTCTCTCTTACCGCACCCACCTGGCGGATTTTTTTATCCTCCAGGAATCTTAACAGGCGGCATTGCATATCATGGGAGATGTTGCCGATCTCATCCAGGAAAAGGGTGCCGGAGTCCGCAGCCTGGATAAGCCCGACCTTGTCCTTGACGGCATTGGTAAACGCCCCTTTCAGATGGCCGAACAATTCACTTTCAAGGATACCTGCCGGTGTTGATCCACAGTCCACCACCATATAGGGCTGTTTACTCCTCGGGCTGTTTTGGTGAATACATCCGGCAATACGTTCCTTGCCCACCCCGCTCTCACCGAGAATGAGCACGTTGACCGGGGTGATAGCCACCTTTTTCACCATGGTATAAAGATCCTTCATGGCTGCGGATTTTCCCCAGTAAAACCCGGATTCAACCAGGGGTATAGCGTCTGTTCCCGCACCTGTGCCGCGCAGGGCCATCATGGCATTAATTTTATTAATCAGCTCCAGGCCGTCAAAAGGCTTGGAAATATAATCGGCAGCGCCAAGTTTAATGGCATCCACAGCATCCGGTATAGTGCCGTAAGCAGTCAGAAAAATCACCGGCAGATCCGGCAGGAACTTACGGATATCCGTGAACAATTCCATTCCGCTTTTCCCCGGCATTTTTATATCTGAAACCAAAAGATCTATGCCTTTCTGTGCTTTGAGTATCTGTTCGGCCTCTGCCGCATCCTTTGCTTTCAAGACCTTAAAGTTGGATGCGGACAGCCTTGCGTACAAAACCTCCAGGATACTGGGGTCATCGTCAACAATGAGTATTTTGTGCGCTGCCGTCACTGGTTCTCCCTTTGTTCCTGCCGTTCCTTATCAATTTTCTCAAGCACGGTTATCTGATGCAAAAGATCGGTTATCTGTTGCGAAAGATCGCTTATCCGTGCCGCCTGGCCCATGTTCTGCTTTTCTAAGGCTTTGATTTTAAGCCCAAGGGAATCCATTTTTTTCTGCATGCTGAAACGCTCTTTTTTATAAATGTCCTGTCTGGCATCAAGGGCCTTAAGATTTTCCAAAATACCTGACCGCTCGGATTCAAGCAAAACCATGCCGTGGGCCAGGGCTCTCATCAGCATTTCGGGATGGATCCCGGACCATCTGTTGTGCCGGGTTTCCCGGTCGTCAGGGCGCTGGCCCCGGGCCGTTGAAATCCGGCAGGACAAGTGTGACGGTAAGAACCAAAGCTTCGCCACAGCCTTTCTAAAGGCCGGGGCATCTTCTGCAAGGATCATGTCAAGACAAACATTTCCATAAAAGCCGACCGTCTGAAGCTGAGCGTCACTTTCCCTTAAAGCAAGCTGTGAAAAAATCTGACGGGCAAGAGTATAATCTCCATTTAAATATGCTTTCTGGCCCTGTTTTTCCATGGTATCCAGGCAAATGACAGTGGTGGTGGATGTTATCTTGCACCCGTTAAAAAACACCCCGGCACACCCAATAAAAACCAGGCCCCCGGAAAAAAGAAGAAAACGATTGAACGTCCTTCCTATGAGCAAATGCAGACAAAAATCAGATATCCATGAAAAATGCATATAAAAAATCCTTACGGTTCATCTATTGATGAAACACCGGCAAAGTAAAGAAAAACGTACACCCTTTATCCTGCTTATTCTCCACAAAAATTTCTCCGCCATTGGCCTGGACGATGCGCCGGGCAATATTCAAACCAAGTCCTACCCCGTCCATGTGCTTGCGTACTTCCCTGGCCCGGTAGTATTTCTTAAAAATCAAATTTTTTTTGTCTTCGGGAATACCCGGCCCTTCATCACTGACAGCACATGTCAGAAAATGCTTTCCCGGCCCCCGGGTCAAACGGACATCCACCCGGCTGTTGTCCGGTGAAAATTTCAGTGCATTATCCAGAATATTTATGATGACCTGCATTATTTCCGTTTCATCGCCTTTGGCCATGGGAGCTTGTCCAAGGGGCTCAAATTCAGTACAGATGCCCCGGGCCTTTGCCCCGGGCGTAATACTTAAAATGGCGGATTGCACAAGTTGATTGGGATCAAAGGGTGCAACCTGTTTTTTCTCAGTCCCTGAAACCAGAACGGAAGCATCCAGAAGGTGGTTCAAAAGACTTGTAATCCGGGCAATCTCATTGGCGGAAATGGTCAAAAATTTTTTCTGTTTATCATTTACCGGCCCAAGGATCTCTTCGGTCAGCATATTCACAGATTCACGGATGGAAGACAAGGGACTTCTGATTTCATGGCTTAAGGTGGCAATAAAATCCGAGCGGATCTCGTCATCGGCTTTAAGCTGACGGTTCATATCATTAAACGCCGCCGCCAACTCCCCGAATTCATCTTTGGAAGCAATATCCATTTCATAGGTGTAATTATCATCAGAGACCCGCCTGAGCCCGGATTTCAATTTATTCAAGGGAACAATGATGGATCTGGAAATAAACAAAACGCCCATAATACCCACCAGTATTGAAATACCGAACCCGATCATGCAGTTTTTAACCACCTGGCGGCTTAAACGGTTGATCCGGATCAGTGCCTGCTCAATTCTGTCTTCATTGTCCTTTCTGGCTGCGGCAATGGCAGCCATCCACTGGTTCATCACATTGGCGTCAATCCAGGTATAATCCTTATTCATGGCTTGTTTCATGGATACACCCGACTGGATATAGCCTTCAAAGGTCTGATCAATGTCACGCCAGTATCCTGCAGGTGTTACCCGTCCTGTATCCAGAACAATGATCTTTACAAGGATCTTTTGGTAATTGCCCCTGGCGGTTTCAAAATAATCAAAATAAACAGCTTTTTTCAGCAGTTTCAATTTCTTGATATTGGCGTCCATATCAAGAAGGCTGTTTTTAAGATCCTGGGACAACACCGCAATCCGGTTGCTGATGCCGACAATCCGGGCAGAGGCATCGGACATTTCCCGGACCTTGATAAACAGGCCATAAACTGTGCCATAAAATATAAGGATAAAAAAGAAAAGAAGAATAAAAAGTTTTTTTGAAATACCTGGTGTCATGGGCATATTGTTAACATTCTGCATGGGTGAAAGCCTTTTTAGCATGCCCGAACAATCAAGTCAAATACCGGCCGGGCCGAGCGCGTTGAGAAACCTTAAGCAAAACCGCTACCACAGGAAGTCAATACATCAGGAACCGTATGCCTCCTATCTTCCGGGAATATGTGTCACCAGCCTGGCAAGCCAGCCCTTATTTTTTAGGTGATGGACCAGGGTTTTTCTTGACAAGCAGAAAATTTCCATCCTAAATATGTGGATCATATTCATTCACCATTGCGGACCTGGCCGGCCACACTTAAAGACCAGGCCCTTCCACAGGAACGGGGTGCCGGGAACAACGACACGCATGGCGCTTCCCGGAGGATAACCGGCCTTGACAGCACCCGGAAAAATGCGTCCCGCACATATCTGCCTGGGGGTGCTTGTATGTATCTGGCTCCTGGCGGCGGCAAGGATGCCTGCATCGGCCAGGTTTTCTGTCCAGCACCCTTTCAATACCTGTGCCTATAACAATTGTATAATCCAGGACAGGGACGGGTTTATCTGGGTGGGCTGCTCCAACGGCATTGTCCGTTATGACGGTTACGCCGTACAATTCACCAAGGCCGGAGAAGGCCTGCTCTCTTCACCCATTGCCTCCTGTATTTTCGAAGACAACCAGGGCCTGCTGTGGGTCGGCACCTCGGCAGGCCTGAACCGGTTCGATAAAAAAACCAACACCTTTACCTATTATGAAAATGATCCCGGGGATCCCCACAGCATCAGCAGCGGCCAGTTCAACTGGGCGCCCAGGACCATTGCCCAGGACAGAGAGGGTGTCCTGTGGTTCGGCACCCGGGCCGGGGTCAACCGCCTGGACAAGGCAACCGGAAAATTCACCCGGATCCGCCATGTCCCGGGGAACGCCAACACCCTCAGCCATGATTCTGTCTGGACCGTGACTGCGGGTAAAGACGGAAGGATCTGGATCGGCACCGAGGCCGGGCTGGACGCCTTTTCCCCGGAAACAAAGCAGGTGACCCGGTTTACCCATGATCCCGATTCCCCTTCAAGCCTGGGCCGGGGCCGGGTATATGCGGTGCTGGAAGATGAATGGCCTTTTATATGGGTAGGCACAAGCCATGGCGGCCTGAACCGTCTGAACCGGGAGACCGGCCGGTTTGTACGGTTTGAACATATTCCCGGCAATTCCGGCAGCTTAAGCCACAACTCAATTTACGCGATCACCAAAGACCGCAACGGCCTGATCTGGTTGGGACGTCCCTATGACGTGGCCGCAGGCCTTGAATGCTTTGACCCGAAAACAGAAAAATTTACAGTGTATAAGCACGTTGAAAACGATGCCCAAAGCATATCCGGCAATATCATCATGGGATGCTGCCAGGACCGGGCAGGCATCTTGTGGATTGTTGAAAACACCGGCGCCATAGACAAGTGGGACCCCAACCGGAAGCCATTTGACCAGTACCGTCACAGGAGCTGGGACCAGAGTGGCCCGAGTTCAAACGTCGTCACCACCATTACCGAATCCCATGACGGCAGCCTTTGGATGGGAACCCAGCTTGGGGGACTGAACCGGCTTGACCGAAAAACAGGACGGTTCAGGGTCTACCGGAAAGCCGACCTCAAAAATGCCGGCATTACCCACGACTATATTTTTTCCGTGCTGGAAGATAAGGAAAACAACCTGTGGATCTCAATGAATAACGGGGTGGTCGGACTGTTTGACCCTGATTCCGGCAGATTTGAAAAAGCGTTTGTCAACCCCTATACAGACGGGGTGGCGCGGGGCATGATCCAGGACAGGCTGAATCCGGACATCCTCTGGTTCGGCACAGAGACGGACGGAATGTTCAGGCTGAATAAACAGAGCGGAAAATTCACCCGGTTCTCCCATGATCCGGAAGATGAAAACAGCCTGGCCAGTAATGTGGTTACACGCCTGTTCCAGGAAGCGGACGGCACCTTGTGGGTTCCCACCCTGGGCGGCGGCCTGGACCGGTTTGACACTGCATCTGAAATTTTTGTCCACCATCGGAAGGACAAAAGCAATCCCTGGGCCATCAGCGGCGACATGGTGACGGACTGTTACCTGGACGGCCGGGGACGTCTCTGGATAGCCACAAGTGACGGCGGGTTGAACCGCCTTGACCCTAAGACCGGTAAATTCAGCCATTACGGCACTAAAGCAGGATTTGAGACTTACACCATCCGGGCCATTCTGGAAGATGACCTCGGAAACCTGTGGCTAAGCAGTGATTCCGGCCTGATCCAGTTCAGCCTCTCATCGGAACAGGTCATTGGCCGGTTTACAGACCAGGACGGACTGCTGGGGAATAATTTCAGCCTGTTTGCTTCCAGTGCCGCCAAAACCCGGGACGGAAAACTCTGGTTTGCAAGCCTTGAAGGGGTTACCAGCTTTTTTCCCGACCAGATCAAACCCAACCCCTATATTCCCCCAGTTGTTCTAACCTCCCTGCACATGCCCGGCATGGACCTCCCTACCCGGGCCTGCCCGGAAACTGTTGAACAGATCCACCTGAACTGGAGAAACAATTCCTTTGAATTCGAGTTCGCAGCCCTGAATTTTACCCAGCCCCTGAAAAATAAGTATGCCTATTTTCTGGAAGGGTTTGACAGTGAATGGAACCGGAGCGGGACCCGGCGCTACGGCAGCTACACCAACCTGCCCGGCGGACGCTATCTGTTGAGATTGGCTGGGTCAAACAATGACGGGGTCTGGAACCAAAAGGGTGCCGGGATTGTAATCCATGTGGAATCTCCTCCCTGGAAAACCCCTTGGGCATACAGCCTGTACTGTTCCCTGGGGTTTGCCCTCTGGCTCTGGGGATGGAAACTGACAGCCAGGAATATAAAAAAAAGGCTGGCAGCCAAAGAAGCTGAACTGGAAAAAGAAAAAAAGATCAATGACCAACTCAAAGCCCTCGATGGGATAAAATCCGAATTGCTTGAAAAAAAAATCCAGATTGAAAATAGGCTCAGGGAGCGCACGGCGGAACTTGAGGCGGAAAAAGAGAAGGCAGAAGCCGCAAGCCGGGCAAAAAGCGAATTTTTAGCCAATATGAGCCATGAAATCAGGACCCCTTTGCACCTGATCCTCGGGTACTCGGAAATGATTGAAAAACAGAGCAGGGACGATTCGATCATCGGGCATATTTCCACCATCCGCTCCGCAGGTGCCACCCTTTTGACCCTGCTCAACGATATCCTGGACCTGTCCAAGGCGGAATCGGGCAAGTTTACCGTGGAATATGCCCCCTTCAGCCTTGACCGCCTGTTTGAAGAGATACGGCAGATTTTCGCCGTCACCGCGGGGAACAAGGGGCTGGCATTTTGTATTGAAAAAAGCGACACCCTGCCCGGGGCCATTGTTCTGGACAAGACACGGCTGCGCCAGGTACTCATGAACATCGTGGGCAATGCCGTAAAGTTTACGGATCAAGGGTATGTAAAAATCAGTTTAGATTACCATGTGCATGGCCAGGGATCTTTGTTCTCTGAATTTTTATTCTCTGTGGAGGATACCGGTATCGGCATTGCCCCGGACCAGAAGGAAGTGATTTTCGAGCGGTTCAGCCAGCAAAAGGGACAGGATATCAATATTTACGGGGGCACCGGCATCGGGCTTTCCATATCAAAAAAACTGATCTCGGCCATGGGGGGCACCATAACTGTAGAAAGCACCCCTGGCCGGGGCAGCAGGTTTTCGGTATCCATTCCCAATGTCAAAACCCTTGACCTGCCGGACCAGCCGGAACCCGGCCCACCTAAAAAAGCCTCTGCCCCTGAACCCCAGTCTGCCCTGCCGGATCAGGACCTTTCCCCTGAAATCCTTGCAGCCCTGCCCGGTTTGCTGGCGCATCTGGAAACGGAGTTGAGGCCCAGGTGGGAAGAACTGCGCGACATTCTGGTAATCAGCAGAATCGAAGCATTCTCAAAGGATGCAGCCGCCCTGGGCACCCAATACCGGTATGAGGCATTAAGGCTGTGGGCCCAGCGGCTGAAGACCCTTGCCCAGGCATTCGACATGGCCCATCTGCCGGGCACCCTGGCGGAATTTCCGGGTATCATTGCGGAACTTGCGGACCGGATCCGGACAGCCCGATAGAACCCTGGGGCCAGGACAACCGTTTGCAGATGGGTGACTTTTCGTTCAAAACTTATCAACGGATAAAGTTGGTCATGGTCTTTGGCAGTGCTTCCGGTGCCGGAAGCTGTTCTTTTCCGGCCTCAATCACTTTCATAATCCAGGCCATGTTTCTGCCCAGAATTTCCATGATCTGTTTGCCTTCCCCGTCCTGCGCCATTTCCCCGGGGTTCATCCCGTGGACCACATTCCAGTAGTTTGAGGAGGGCATGATCATCTCTGAATAGTTGATGTAATGATTCAGGGTATCCACGGTAGGAACCCCGCCGGACCGTCGGACCGCGGAAACTGCCGCGCCGACTTTGTGACGGAAAAGGCCGCCGTTTACCGAGGAGACGAAAAAAGCCCGGTCAAGGAAGGACTTCATCGTCCCGGCAACACCGGAAAAATATACGGGAGAGCCCAGAAGGATGCCATCTGCCGCCTTCATCTTCTGAATCCATTCATTTACCGGGTCATCCTTCAGGGTACAGGCTTCATCCTGGTTCTTCACACAGCCGTAGCAGGCAATGCATCCCCTGACCTTTTCCTTGCCCACATGGACCAGTTCAGTATCAATCCCGGCCTTTTCCAGCTCGGCAAACACTGTACTCAAAGACCCGGCTGTATTCCCCTTTTTCCTGGCACTGCCGTTGAATCCAATCACTTTCACGATCTTTCTCCTTTGTTTGAGTTAATCCGATTATGATCCGTAATGAAACCAAAGACAGCAACAATGCGGGGCTAAAATGGGCGCACCAGGCGCTTCGTCCTCTTGTTTCCTGTATCTTGCCTCCAGTTTCTTATAAAAACCTGCTGAAATCAAATCAGGATCATACCTTGCCCTTGCCAACAAGCCCCGCAAAGGTTTCAAAAGAACGGTCCCAGGTCTTTTCAACATCGTCGGGGAAGCAGCAGGCCGGGAGCTGGCGCGACTTCAGATGATAGGCAAGGCATTCACAGCAGACGCCTTTCCGGCTGCAGGGCTCATAGGTACAATTGCATCGGCTAAGATTATTATCTTTGTTGCAGTCCATATTCATCCCTCCGTATCTTCATTTCTAAAGTTTTTTTCAAGGAATTGAGAAGGCCATAAACTTGATTTTTCTATCCTGTATGGATTCTAAGCAGGGGCTGATATTACCTTTTTCCCACCACAAAATCAATTACCGGTCTCAATTTGCCCTGGCAACCCGATACTGGTGCAGCTTATACTGCTCTCCGGGAAGGGTACAGCAGAGACGAGACCTGATGCTGTGGAGAATCACAGAAAACATGAATTATTGTAAAAAGTTTCGGTTTTTTTAGACAGCACCCCTCCTGTTCTGCAAACTTTTTTTTTGCTTCATAGTCTTGTTTAATAGTTTTCATTTCCTCAAGTTCAATTTTATTGAATACGGCGCCAACAGGATTTGAGGATATGCCACTTTCCATATCCTTGTTCATTCTGTCTATAAAAGGGGTCCCATTGCCCAACTCTCCAGGATATTGCGGATGTGATGCGGCATTTGAAAAAATTATATATAGAGGATTTGTACGTAACATCTTATTTATATATTTCTTTCTTGGTATGATGTTTTCGTCTGAATCATATCTTACGAAACCTTCCAGAATCATGCATGGCGTATCCGGGACTGCTTGGGTGAATGTTGTTTTATATTCACCGTCTTCTCCAACAAAACAAAAAAAAAGGTTAACATCAATTGATGTTTCATTTATGAACCGTTCGGATTTCAGTAGGAAAGGCGTGTTTTCTGATTTCATTTTATTAATGAGCACTCTCATGATCAGATACAGTGGAAGCAGGCACCTGTTATTACAGTCAATCGCAATATAATTGCCACTTGATGCCATTCGTCTTGTTGTTGCAGTATCAGCATGTCTGGCAATTATATTTATCGATGTAAATGAAAGCATTTCCTGATGCATCAGGAGTATCTTTCTTGAAAGTCTTGCGGAAATGCCATACAATTCTCTCAAAATTTTATAATCCGTTTTTTCTCTGAGTGGTCCGGCAAAGGTGATCTCCTGTTTTTTGCTTAACGTGAGCATATAGCTCTGCATTAAGAAGAGTTCATCTTCCGAGAATGAAAAATCAAAGTTGTAATCGTTTATAAAATTTCCAAATAATTTTGATGGATTGTCTTTTATAGCTCTATAGTTTTTTTTTCCTTTTCTATCTTTTCTATAAGTCTGGAAAATTCATTTATTCTTATTTTGCAGTTTGCTATAAATAATTTGTTATTAGCAAGTCTGGAGATTTCATAAGCTCTTATCTGGCAGGATGTATCTCCTAATAAGGGATCTAGGTTGGTAAATTTTCTTTCTATAATCGCCTTAAACGCGTTTATAAATAGTTTAGGAAACATTGCTGCCTGAATAAATGCCTTTTCCGCTTCCAGCGGCTTTCTCAGCTCGAACTCTGTTTTGAACGTCCCTGCTGGAAAAAGGATTTCGCTTGCTGTGACTGTGTTTTGTTTTTCTCCCTTGGTAAATTGAATCTGGTACATAAAATTTCTCCTGTTAATTTTTAAAATGAGTTGAAAAATACACCAGTGAAAATGGGTGCCAAAACCCAATGTCATAAAGTTAAACTACTTCCGGATTAAAACCATGAAGAGTATGCTGGCGGAATTGATTACCGGGGCGGGTTTCCCTTTTTTTCAGGATCCGGGACATCCCTTGACCGGGGATGGCCGTTTCAAGATCAGGAAAACCAGTCCGGCAATTCTAAGAACCGCAAGTTTGAACAAGGCCGGCGAGTTGGTCAATCAGGCTGGGAAAACATTTCAAGGTATCTGGAAGCGAAACCATATCAAAGGTTTTGGCCTGTTTGGACACAGCTTCCCCCCATAACCGCAGGGGGTCGTATCCATAGGCCTGGCCCAATTCGACGATCTCCCCGGCAAAGGCTTCAACATTGCCGATGATCATAGCGTCACTGAGATGCTCCCACCTGCCCAGCATCTCGTCCTTGAGCAGGATCAACAATGCCTTCAGTTTTTCAAGCGCCATGGGCGTATAGTCTTTGGCCGGTGGAAAGGGATCACGGACCTCCCCTTTCCCCTCGGCTTGTGCCACAACAGTATCCCAGGACATGGCTTTTGTCTCCCCGGACCCGCTCCTGACATTGGGAATGGACACCAGAAAACGGCTGCCCTGGCCAGGGGTTGAGTCCACCTCAATGGTGCCGCCCATGGCCTCCACCAGTTTTTTGGATATGGAAAGCCCGATGCCGGTTCCGCCGTAGGTATCAAAGTCCTGGCCCTGCTGCTGGCTGAACCTTTCGAATATCCGCTCCTTCTGGTCAGGGGCAATGCCGATGCCGCTGTCCTGGATGATAAAAAAAAGCGCTGAAAACCTGCCCCCTTTTTCAAAGCGCCGGTATCCGGCCGTGAGTTTGACAAATCCGGAGGCGGTGAATTTAATGGCATTCCCCGTTATGTTCATCAGAATCTGCCTGAGCCTGACCCTGTCCAGGACGATGCTGGCGGGCACCTCTTTTTCCATGTCCAGGGAAAATTCAAGCCCCTTGACCCGGGCCGTATTGGCATAGATCTGGTGGAGTTCCTTTAACAGTCCCCCAAGATTAAAGGCAGCATATTCCAGGGAAAAGCTCCCGGATTCCGCCTTTGACAGATCAAGGATATCATTGAGCAGGGCCAGAAGTGAATTACCGGCAGAACGGATGGTGGCCACATACTCTTTAATGGTCTCATCCTGGGCCTCTTTATGGATGATATCCGAAAACCCGATGACCACGTTCAGAGGGGTCCGGATTTCATGGCTCATATTGGCCAGAAACTCGCCCTTGGCCTTGCTGGCAGCCTCGGCCTTCTCCTTTTCAGCCTCCAGGGCCAGGGTCCGCTCCTTAACCATGTCTTCAAGTTTCTGCTTATTTTTGAGCAGTTCGTTCTCCATCTGGGCCTGCTTTTGGAGCAACTCGGATTTCATCTTGTCAATAACGCGGAGCTGCCCGATGACCTTCTTTTCCTTTTCCAGCTCCGCTGCCTGGATCTTGATTTTCTTTTTTACCTTCTTATGGGCGAGCCGCCAGCCCCCGGCCCAAATCCCGATGCCGGCAACACAGTAGGCCACATAGGCCCAGGTCCGTTTCCAGGGCGGTTTATCCACCTGGATTTTGATGGCCCTGCCCTGCGTGTTCCATACCCCGTTGTTGTTGCTGCCAAACAGCCGCAGGGTATAAGCCCCCCCGGGCAGGTTGGTGTACTTGCCGTACCGCCGGGTTCCGATCCGGTTCCACTGGGTTTCAAACCCTTCAAGAAAATAGGCATATTCATTGTTCCCGGGACGGGTGAAATTCAGGACTGAAAATTCAAATTCAAAAAAGTTTTTCTGCCAGGGCAGATGGATCCGCTGGATGGCTTCCGGGGCCCTTCCGGCGGGAAGGGGCCGCCCTTCCTGTTCAAGGGAAATCAGCCTCACCGGGGGGACATAGGGATTTTTCATAATCCGGTCCGGATGAAAACGGTTCACCCCTGAAAGGCCGGAAAACCAGAGGTCTCCCTCCCGGCTTTTCAGGGCACTGGTGGCAAAGACACTGAACCTGTCTCCCTGGAGTCCGTCTTTTTCCGAGTAATGGTCCAGGACCTTTTGGTCTTTGGTGTCAAAGAGATACAGCCCCTTATCGGAACTCAGCCAGAGCCGTCCCCTGTCATCCTCCAGTATGGCCCGTATGGCCCTGGAGGGCAGACCCTGGACCTCTGTCACAGGCGTAAACACCCCGCTTTTCCTGTCAAGAAGATGGAGGCCCCCGTCTTCGGTACTCACCCAGAAGCGGCCCGTTGCATCCTCATGGCAGTCATTGATATTGTTCCCCCGAAGGCCGTTTTTCCCTTTCATAAACCGGTGAAAGGTTTCTGTGGCTCGGTTGTAACGGTTCAGCCCATTTCGTGTAGAAATCCAGAGGATTCCAGTCTGGTCCTCAAGCAGGTTAGGCACCGCATCGTTGCTCAGACTCTGGGGATTGGCATGGTCATGGCTAAATTGCTGGAACTTGCCTGTCCTTTTATTGAACCGGAAAAGCCCGTTTTCCTGGGTGCCGAACCAGAGCAGGTCCGGATTAAGCCGGTCCTGAATAAGACCCCTGGGCGGCGCCCCGGCGACCAGGGGATTCTGGTAGGTCGCCGCCAGGGTCCGGTTTTCCCGGTTGTATACATTCAGGGACCCGTCGCCCGATCCCACCCATAACCGGCCGGCACCGTCTTCGCACACCGAATATACCGAAAAAAGGGCTGGAATCTCTTGTTCAACCGGACCTGCCCTGGAAAAGTCATCTGTCCCGGAATTAAAACGGGAAAGCCCGCCCTGGCTCCCACCGGCAACCCAGATGGTGTCCCGGCTGTCCTGAAAGAGCATGATCACCGAGTTGGATCCCAGGCTTGTGCTGTCCCTGGCATTGTGGCGGTAAACGGTAAACTGGTGGGCAAAACTGTCCCAGGAATCCACAGGACCAGTGTTTTCCGCCGTCCAGATGAGGCCCTGGCGATCCTTAAAAAAGTCCATGATCTTGTCTCCGCTGGGGCTCAGAGGGTTATCCGGATCATGGCGCAGGGATGTGAAGATCTCTGAATGGGTGTTAAAAATCTCCAGCCCCACAGGGGCAGTATAGGAGTGGGAGATCCAGATGTTGTCCTTGCCGTCGGGCATGAGCGCGTAGACATAATTGCTGGCCAATCCCCGGGCTTTATCTGGATCATGGATAAATTGCCGGGTCTCAAGGGTCCGGGGATCCAGGCGAAAGAGTCCGGCTCTGGCAGTGCCGATCCAGAGAAATCCCTCTGGCCCCTGGATGATGCAGTTAATGCACCCGGGTCCGGAACTTTGCGAAGCATCCGGGGATTGCTGTTCCAAACTCCCCAGGGAAATCCGGGTAATACGCCCTGTTTTTTTATCCAGGCGATTCAGCCCCCCGTCCTTGGTTCCGGCCCAGACCTTGTTCTCCCGGTCAACAAAGACCGTGGCAATATTCCCGTGGCTCAGGCTGTTGGGGTTCTCAGGTTCGGGAAGGTAACGGACAAAGGTTTCTTTAAATGGATCGTAAAGGTTCAGGCCTTTCTGGGTCCCGGCCCAGATCTTCCCGTCCCGGTCTTCGGCAATGGTCCTGGGGGCCCAGTTGAAAAAATCCGAACTGATGCTGGCCGGATTACCGGGATCATGCCGGAAATAGATAAATCTGTTCAATCTCTTGTCAAAGCAATTTAAGCCCCCCCCAGCGGTGGCCACCCAAATCCTGAAACCTGAACTGTCGGCAAACACACAGGGCGCGATATTGTTGCTGAGAGAATCCGGGCCGGATGAGAACCGTTTCATTTCAACCCCATCCCACCGGACCATCCCTTCCGGGGTCCCCACCCAGATAAACCCGTCCCGGTCCTGGGTAAGGCCGCAATTATAGGATCCCGTATCAAAGGGATGGGAGAACATGGTCCTGAAGGCCAGCGATACGCCCGGGCGGCAGAAAACCAGGACCAAAACCGGGATCAGAAACAAATCAAGGCGGCCCAGCCGTCCATGAAAGAGAAGAGTTCCCTTTTTACGCCGCTGTCCCCTGAAGAATACCGTCATCTATAGGACTTTTTGCTCCTCCGGTTTAAAATAGGTCAGACGGCTTTGGGAAAGTCCGTTCCGTATCAGGGACTGGAGCAGGGTGACTGCCGTTGTGGTGGGATCAATTACCGGGGCGGGTTTCCCCTTTTCTTTCAGGATCCGGGCCAGTCCATTGGCCACACCCAGCATGCCGGTGCATCCCAGGACAATGGCCT